>NZ_JAUBOV010000007.1:0-50766 GCF_036700405.1 Microcoleus sp. T3_D1 | reverse complement strand
TCATCGGCGACGGTGCCGGGGACGGCGACGGTGCCGGGGACGGCGACGGTGGGGGAAAAGCTACTGGTACTGCACTTGGCATTGTTCCGACTCCTTGCGACGCTACTCAAAAACTACTAAATAAACTTAAAGTCAGATGCAGTAATGACGGTGCTCAGGGCTCCCGGCACTGTAGGAATAGAATTCAACACTGCCAAATCGAAAGCTGGGAGACTGTCATCTGCCACATTCGGGTCGAAGCCGAGAACGTACTTGTTAAAAGTATTGTTCAGGTACACGAAGAAAGCTCCCGTTTTGCTCGAACCCTTTTGATTTTTCAACACTGCATTTACTGCTTGAGCGTTATCAAATTTAGATTCAAACAAAATGACTGATTGCTTGCTGATGTCGTCGCCGCTAGACCCGATATTCCTGACGATAAAACTGGTGAAATCGAGAGTAGTTCCTGAGTTGGTTAAACCTGCGAAATTTGACGACCTGAACAAAAATCTGTCGGTCTCGCTGCCGTTAGCGTTAAAGTCAGCAATCACGTCCACGCCTTCGCTGGGAGTTTCGTAGTAGAAGAAATCATTGCCAGCATCGCCCGTGAGCAAGTCAGAACCGGCACCGCCACCCAAAATGTCATTGGCTGCACCGCCGGAAAGCGAGTCGTTGTCATCGCCGCCCAATACCAAGTCATTGCCGAAGGCGCCGCTGAGACAGTCGCTGCCGGCACCGCCGTCGAGAGTGTCGTCGCCCGCTTGGCCGTCGAGGGAGTCGCTGCCGGCCTCGCCCAACACGTAGTCATTGCCCGAACCTCCTAGTCCCGTGTCGTTGCCTCCTCCACCCAACATCGTGTCATCGTTGTCGCCGCCCAAGATGGAATCGTTATTGATACCGCCGTCGAGCAAGTTTCTGCCCAGTCCACCGTCGAGGATGTCGTCGCCTGCACCGCCGTCGAGGGAGTCGTCGCCAAGGCCACCAAGTAAGGTGTCGCTGCCGGTTGCTCCAAGTATCGAGTCGTCGCCGGATTCTCCCAACATCGAGTCATTGCCTGTTCCGCCGTCAATGGTGTCGTTGTTGTCACCGCCCAAGAGGTTGTCATTGTCATTGCCGCCGAACATCAGGTCGTTGCCCAGCCCGCCGATCAGCGAGTCTATGCCGTCTTGGCCGTCAACGGTGTCGTTGCCCAGTCCGCCGTCAACGGTGTCGTTGCCGATCGCACCCACCACCGAGTCGTTGCCTGCTTCACCGAATACCAGGTCGTTGCCGCCATTACCATCGATCAGGTCGTTGCCGTCGCCCCCAGATAGGGTATCGTCGCCGGCCCCGCCGACGATGAAGTCGCTGAGGTTGCTGCCTGTAAAGCTGCTGGCCGGGAGTGCGCTGCGATCGACAATATTATCTACCACCGTGATGCTAAAGGATGCCGGCCCGATAGTTGCAGATCCGTCGGAGGCTGTAAACGTGAAAGTGTCGCTGCCACCTGCTGCCAGCAAGTTGTATTTGACGATGTTGTTATTGATATCGTCTTGGGTGAATTTGCCGCCCACGTTGAGAAATGTGCTACCCCTTTGGACAAAACCTCTGGTAGCATCGGGGGCTTTAGTAATCGTGTAAACGATTTCCAAGGGGCTGTTGTCGGGATCTGTGATTAACAAATCGGCGGCAGTGATTGTCCCGATAGGATTACTTTTGGCAACCACCACACCCTCGTTAATTTTTAGCTGCGGCGGGCTACTGACGTTGATGGTTACTACCGCCTTACTTGTGCCGCCGCTGCCGTCTGCGATCGAGTAGCTGAAGCTGTCAGTACCCGAGAAGCCGGGATTCGGGGTGTATTTGAATACGCCGCCGCCCACGGGAACCAGGCTCCCTTTGCTTGCTGGAGCAAAAGTCGTGACAGTCAGAGCGCTTTGTTCCTGGTCAGTGTCGTTCAACAGAACGTTGAAACTGAGTTCTTGACCCGCAACCGTGGTGAAGTTATCGTTAACTGCTCTTGGAGGTTGGTTAAAGATGGGCGTCGGGAACGTCGGCGGCGGACTTCCTGTCGGCGTCGGACTTCCTGTCGGCGTCGGACTTCCTGTTGTTGGCGTCGGGAACGTCGGCAGTGGCTCTGTCGGTGTGGGCGGTGTCGGACTTCCTGTCGGTGTCGGACTTCCTGTCGGTGTCGGACTTCCTGTCGGTGTCGGACTTCCTGTCGGTGTCGGACTTCCTGTCGGTGTCGGACTTCCTGTCGGCGTCGGTAGGGGAAGCGGAGTTGCGCTGCCGGGAACTGTGGGGGCAATTACAAATGAGCTTCGCCCTAGGGTTCTGCTGTCTACTCCGGGCAATACTGCTAAAAAGTCGCCACTGACGCCGTTGCGAATAATCGTACTGCCGGCTTTCGTCTCAGTGCTTTGGAAGATTACCAAATCTTCAAACTTGAGGTCGCCGGTTAACCCGATCGAATCTTCGCCTTGGCGAAAGTCTGTGAAAATGTCGGCATCGGCGATGTCGGGGCCGCCTGTAGTGACAAATGCCGGGTTAGTGCCGTCGCTGCTGCCGCTGGGGGAACTGAATGCACCGATGACGAACACATCTCTGCCTTCGCCTCCTGCGATTATGTCTTTGCCTGCTTCGCCCCAAAGAACGTCGTTGCCAGCACCGCCGTCCACGATGTCGTCCCCGTCGCCGCCGAATACGATGTCGTCGCCGTCGCCGGAAAAAAATGTGTCCCCGCCGGCGTTTCCGTAGAGCCAGTCGCCTCCTTCGTTGCCAAATAGCAAGTCTTCGCCGTCGCCACCGAAGAGCGAGTCGTTGCCTTGGTCGCCCCACACGATGTCGTCGCCTCGATCGCCCAAAAAGCTATCGTCGCCAGAACCCCCACGCAAGCTATCGCTGCCTTTTCCCCCATAAGCCGTGTCTCTGCCTTCGCCTCCGATTACCGTGTCGTTGGCGTCATTGCCGTACAGCAGGTCAGGGTTATTTGCCCCGTCGAGGCAGTCGTTGCCTTTGCCTCCGTACACGGTATCGAGTCCTGAACCGCCGTCGAGAACGTCGTTCCCTGGCGCGCCGAACAGCACGTCGTCATCATCGCCCCCGAATACTAAATCGTCGCCGTCGGCTCCTTGGAGGTTGTCGTTGCCTTGCAGCCCGGAAATCACGTCGGGCCCGGGACTGCCAACTAAGGAATCGTTGGTTTCTGTGCCACGGACTACGCCGCCGATGATTCCGGGCGAGGTACCTTGGCCTCCGCCCCCTGTGTCGTCTATGTCGCCAATTGTGTCGTCCCCGGAGGGAGGTGTTGGAGGTGTTGGAGGTGGTGCTGGGGTTGGAGGTGTTGGCGGCGTCGGAGGTGGTTCTGGTGTTGGAGGTGGTTCTGGTGTTGGAGGTGGTTCTGGTGTTGGTGTTGGTGGTATAATTACTGCTGGCACTGCACTTGGCATTATTTTGGCTCCTTTAAACGACGATCCCGATTAACTTTAAGAACTGATTAGTATCAGATACATTTAACCCGGTAAATCCCGGACGCTCGCCAGGAATAACCGTGTATGGCAAGATAGAGAAAGCAGCAAGCTCTCCTATCAAGGAGGTATCTCTCAAAGCTTTCAACAAAATATTGAAAGCACCGTTTTTGTCTCTGTCCAGAGTGTGTCCGCACTCTGGACATTTAAAGACTTTAGACCCGCCTAATTTAGTATGAATGTGTCCACACTTTGAACAGGTTTTTGAGGTGTACTCTTCTGTCACGTCTACTACAACACCACCATGTTTAGTGGCTTGATGCTTCAACATTTGCTTGAAACGATAATGACTTAAAGTGACCATCGCCCTAGCTGTTTTAGTTGCTAAAGAGCGCTTACCTTTCTTGACCATTTGTTGCGTCTCGAAGGTTGGCAAGAAAATTAACTTGTACTTGCCTGTCAAATATTTTGCAGCTTTTTTATGCAATTCATTGACTAAGTTTTTGATTTTGATTCTAATTTTTGCTGCTGATTTTCGCAGGCCATACCTCAGCCGCTTGAATTGCCTTCCTTTACTTACCCCAATGCGGGACATTAATTTGTCTAGATGTCTTGCTAGCCGATAGATGCGACCGATATCGTTTTTTCCTATTTCGACAAAGCCACTGCCGTCAAAACCAGTAAGGAAAGTTCTAACGCCCGGATCTAAAGCTATCACCAAATCGCTATCAATCGGCTTGATTTTTGGTACATCAATTGCATAGCAGATAAACCATTGCCTGTTAATCAAGCTGAGTGTTGGTTCGTGTTGCATTACCTCGATGATAGGTTCCGAGGCTTTAAAGGTTAGCCCTTTAGTAGAAGTTGGATAAAAAGTCCCCAATTTCCAATTAGATGTTTGAAACCGGATAGTCTCAGATGTATCGAAACGGCTTCTGAATTTTGCCGTTCCTTTTGTCTTTTTAGCTGCCTTGTGTGCTTCAAAAGCTTGAAAGACTGCCATTTGTCGCGGGTTGTAAGGTTGCTCGGAAACCCAGGTGGGAGCCAAGCCCATTACCTTTTTTCTTAATTCATACTTGCCAATTCTTTCGTCTTTAAGGATAGCAATTGCTTGGTTGTAACACCATCTACTTGCTGCAATCCAAGTCCTCCATTTGGCTGCTAGCTTGGTTTCCGGGTAAACTCGAATCTTCTTTGATAGCAGATTTTTATTTTCGCAAGCCGTAGATTCGGCAACTAAAGACGTGGATGATGGCAAGCACATCTTCAACCATTTATCGTTCTGGAGACAGCTCGTTTCTGCCCAGAACCATGAGTTGGCAATTGTTTGGCTCGCAGATCCATTTGATGAGATCGCCACCAAACCGGCACAGTCTGTCTTGGTGTCCCACCACAACTGTTGAGATATCTCCTGACATGACTTGTCCCAGAAGGGCAAGCAGGGCTTTTCTTTTGAAGTTGAGTCCACCTCCGATGTCTTTGAAGACTTTAGCTTGCGGGTAGAGACTTTGGAGGTAGCTGACTTGTCTGTCAAGGTCTTCTCGTTGTTTGTAGCTGCTGACTCTGGCGTAGATGGCTGTAATTCGGTCGTGTCCGGTTCCGAGAACGCTGTCGATGTCGTAGCGTCGCTGGTTGGAGGGAGTTCTGATTGCTGATATTTTGTCGGCAAGTTCCCAGTTTCTAAGGGTTTTATCTGAGACTTGCAGGATTTTGCAAGCTTCTGGCGGTGTGACATATCTGGTCATCGCTAGGTGGTATTTTTGTTGTCAATACATAATATAAGGTTTTACAAGGATTTACAAAGAATTTCTAAGAAATCGTTTACTTTGCGACGGCAGTTTGTTGCCACAAATCTGGCTTAAAATTGATTAATAACCCCATCATTTCTAACATACTAAATCCAAAATGCAACGGCTATAGATATTTTTTAAGCCGGGCATCTTTTGATTTCAAAATATTAATGATTGCACGTTTTGCTGCCTATCTTGGGTATACTTTAATATCGCGCTATTTCGATAGAACCTAGAAGTCGGGATTGGAGTCAGCCCGGTGTATTTATCCAGAATCCGAAAAAATAAAAATCTTCGCCGTCATAATTTTTTCTTTCCGAATGTTCAATGCTGAAAACAGATGTGCCTCTTGCCTGCAGAAGCGAATGCCTTATGCTGACTGCTGACAAGAAACAGAGCTGTTAATTAGGGGCAGAAGCGGCCCGGTTTGTTCTTGTCCACTGACGGATAGTTCGCTGTGGCAAAGGTAAAGCAGGGAACAGCGACTTAACAAATCTAGCAGAATTCGCCGCAGTCGCTGTTGGTCAGCCGCCGTTTCTTCTTCGGTTTCCCAGGGGCGCCCCAGTTGCGATCGCAAAAATAAGGGAGCGCCAAACAATGTCGCCGCACCGCCGCTCAGCCACAGGGGCGAGCCGGCATCCAGCCAAAAGTGCCATTTGTGGGCGCGGCGGCTGCTGCGGTACTGGAAGATGTTGGCGAGGGTGACGGCTCTGGCTGCTGGGCCTTCGGGACGCACTGGAAAGGGGTTGGCGGTGACGGTTCCTTGGCGCAACAACTGGATGAACCGGGCGATCGTTTCTGAGTCGCCGCCGTTTGTGGGTTCTACGCGCTGCATTCGCCCGTTAATTTCCCAGTAGTGGGTGGCGGTTTCCATTAACTCGCGCAGGGCTGCTAGCCGATCGTAGGGGAGGTATCTGTCGTTCATGAGAAATTTCTGGATGGCTCGATCGAGCAGGGCAATTGGGCTCGGCAACAGCCGCTCCTGCTGTTGCGATCGCTGTTGTTCGATCCACTCCACAATCTGCTCGTAGGCCCTGGCTGCTCGGTGTCCCACTCTGTCCCACCGGGGAAAAGCTGTAATTGCCAGCAATTGAGGTCGATCGATATCTGGACAAAAACAGTGATCGGCGATTAAACCTGCTCTCACTTGGTCGATCGATTTTTGATTGTGAATTTGAGATTTTAGATTGAACGTCAAGTTGGAATCTTCTGTTTCCAATGAACTGTGTTTCTGGCTGCCCAACACTACCAGCATTTCGGCTGCGCCATCTCGATCGACTAAACGGCCGAGTCCCGGATAAACTAAGGCTAACAAAGTGAGTAAAGCTCGAATCTCTGGGGTAGTCGAGAGCGGCCGCTGATCGTTGAGAGATACGGCGGCGATATTATCTCGCGCCAGAATTTCCGTTAAACTGTAACGGGCGATCGCATCCATCCCAGGGGCAATTACGGCGATTTCCTGGGGTTCCACGGCTTGTGACTTCACCGCATCCACGATGATTTCGGCGGTTTCTCGCAGCAGTTGAGCCCGGGAAGTGGTTTGGAGCGATCGAACTTTACCGGGCAAACTCAAGCCTAAAGGATAAAAACCCTCAGTATTAACTGCTAAACTTACCGCTAAATCTCCAATCTCTAGGGCTAAACCGGCTTTTTCGTCCAAATTTACCACGCTTTGACAGCGGTCTTCGAGTCTGGCTAGGTATTCCGTATCAGCCCCCAAGCCCAAACGCACTCCTCCATCTGGGTTGTAGGAGAACGCCCCCGCTGCACCGAAGTCGAGCATTCGATCGAACAAATGGCGACTTATCGCGGGATAATCGTCAACATCGTCTGCGATCGCAGCTTGGTATCTAGAGGCCAAATGCTGCTGGTAGGTGGCATCCGGCAACAAATAGCGCCAGTAGAGTTCGCAAACAATCCCGTAAGTCAGGAACCCCCGCGTCAAGCACCAGTCGCACCACCTTTCGAGCAACTCTCCCATGCTAGTCCACAGGTTGTTCGAGCCGCCGTCACCAGCAAATCCCTGTTCTAGAATGCTGGGAATCTCTTCTCTGGGCGTACCGCTGACAGCAGCAAGTTGTAATAAGTCAAGTGTTCGACGCACCATTCGGTTTGGGCTTACCCCTGTTTGTTGCAAAATGCCTTCGTCTAGTTCGCGACGCCAGAGTCTCGCGGCAAGTTCCAGTTCTGTTTCAGGTTGCAGCCGCAGGGGAAATTGAGCCCTCAAATCCAGCGACTGAACTAGCAGGGGCCAAAATAGCAATACCTCCTGCTCAAAAAAACCGAAGGGCGTTGTGGAGTGAAAGGTATATTTTCCTTCGGTAGCGACGGCGATGCGATCGGCTAATTCTAGCCGGTTGTCTCCGTTAGCTGCTAAGACTAAAATTGCTGGGGCAGTTTGTCCAGCCCGCCGCCGCCCGGAACTCGATCGCCCTGAAACTGTTGTGGGCAAGGGCTTGACAGTTTTGCTCCAAATGCAGAACTGCTCGACTAAGCGAGTGGTTTTGCCGCTGCGGGCAGATCCGACAATCCAAATTGAATCTTCGGTGGCCGTTCTCAATTTATGTAAATTTGTTACCATACCGTGAATACTTTAATCACTAATGTCTACAGCCAACTAACCCGCTTTAGCTATGAATACTTCTCCGTGGAACAGGATTGTAAAATATCTCTACAGCCTTCACCAATGGTATCGAGAAACGCCTGAGAGGGCTCTAGAACAGGCCTACGATGCTGCGTTAGCAATTAAGGCGATCGAAGACGAGCATTTTGGCGGTCAAGGAATCTCTGAGCGATCGTCGGGAGATTACGGACAGAGCACCCTGTCTTACTTTAAATCCGAGCTGCAAAAATACCTCAAGGTCATCCAAACCCGAATGGTTGAGTTTAATGCTAGCCGTTCTTTTTTGGAACTGCCGGAGCGAGTGGGGGCCAAACCGAAAACGGGGTACAGCGCGGATCATCACCAGCACGGATTACATCTCAACAATAAAGATAGAGCCTCCCTTATATTTGAGAAGCTAGAGTTTATTGATGGAGTCATCGACAAGTATATTAATAATAGTAGATCGACGGCAATTGTTCCGGTTGTCAGTTCAGTAAATCGGCAGGCAAAATCTACAAATAGCAGCTCTCCACCTGACCCCAAAAATAAAGGTTCAGCTAATTATGTTCAAATTCACGATGGTGAGGTTGACACTAACTATGAAGAAGTGAATTTATTACCGCGATCGCTTCTGGGAACTTTGAATCGAATTACTAAAGATTTAGACCCGGAAGCGGAAAAAGAAGTAGTCAAGAATTTTCGCAATTCCAAAGTAAAAACAATTATTTCTCTCAGATTTATTTTGCTTTTGATTTTAGTTCCGCTGTTGACGAATCAAATTGCAAAAAACTTTCTAGTCGGCCCGGTAGTTGACCATTTTAGGGGCAAAGAAAATGCTCCAGTTTTCCTAAATGTTAACCTGGAAGAAGAAGCATTCCAAGAACTGGAAAGATTTGAGCAACACCTCAAATTTGAAAGGTTAATAGGCATTGCTCCGTCGCTTTCTTTAGAGGAAACGGAAAAGAAGATTGCCGAGAAAGCAGTTGAACTAGCGGAGGAATACCGCGCTGAAAGTGGTGGAGCCATTAAAAATATTTTTGCTGATTTGATTTCCTGCATAGCCTTTGCCGCGATTATCGTCACTAACAAGAAAGAGATTGAGATTTTAAAGTCTTTCATGGATGATGTGATTTACGGCCTCAGCGACAGTGCGAAAGCTTTCGTAATTATTTTGTTTACAGATGTGTTTGTGGGATTCCACTCGCCTCATGGCTGGGAAGTAATTCTTGAAGGTTTATCGAGGCATTTGGGACTACCAGAAAATAGGCAGTTCATATTTTTGTTCATTGCGACGTTTCCAGTGATATTGGATACTGTATTTAAGTATTGGATATTTCGCTATTTAAACCGGAGTTCGCCTTCGGCTGTTGCTACCTACAAGAATATGAACGAGTAATCAGAGGCGAAGGAAGTTCGGCAACGGATTTTGTAACGGATGTAACGGATGTAACGGATGTAACGGATGTAACGGATGTAATGGATGTCAGGAAGAAGGAAGAAGGAAGAAGGAAGAAGGAAGAAGGAAGAAGGAAGAAGGAAGAAGGAAGAAGGAAGAAGGAAGAAGGAAGGAAGAAGAAAAGATGTAATAATAGCAATTGTTTCAGGCATTAATAACGTCCTCAATAGGGCATCTACTGCACAGAGGGTGGCTTACCCATAGCGCACAAAAGCATTTATTTTTTATATCAGGAGTGGTTTAATTAAGTTGATATACTTAAGCTGTTGGGTCTCTAAATTTTATTTTTTGGCGGGTTCTCGCGCGCACCCCAGAAGAATTTTATCAAACTTGGCAGTCATCAAGGCTCGGCTCAGGAAGCGTAAAATTTAGATGCGCCTTGGTCGATCGACAAAAAATACGATCGCCCGCAGAATCTCTCGAAAGAAATCAAAAGGGCGATCGCATTCCCAGAACCCATTACCAATTACCTAATTCCAACGCTTCTTGCGCTGTCGCTGGCTTGCTACAGCCTCCACCAGTCCCAGGCCGAGAAAATTACTCAGCAGCGACGCATTCCCGTAACTTAGGAAAGGCAGCGGAATGCCCGTAACCGGAGCCAAGCCAATGTTCATTCCAATATTTACGAACACCTGAAAAATCAACATTGACAGTACGCCGATCGCCAGCAAAGAACCAAAATTATCGTTAGCAGTTTGAGCGATCGTCACCAACCGGAAACACATTATCCAGAACACCAACAGCACGCAAATGCAGCCAATAAACCCCAATTCTTCGCCAATAGCTGAAAAGATAAAGTCCGTATGCTGTTCGGGAATAAAGTTAAGCTGAGTTTGCGTTCCGTGAAACAAACCCCTGCCTTTCAGTTCCCCCGCCCCAATAGCAATCCGAGATTGAATCAAGTGATATCCGCTGCCTAAAGGGTCTTTCTCGGGGTTTAAAAACCCTGTCAGGCGCATTTTTTGATAATCCTTGAGTACATTCCAAAAAATATGTCCGAGGTGTCCAGAAACAACGTTCACCAACACAGCACCGAAAGTCCCCAACCACGGCCAAGGCAGGGTTCGCCAAGCGATAATACCCGCAACAACTACCCAGGCTATCCAAATCGGTGTAGACAGGTTATTGAAGAGAACTGAAATTAGAGGAGAGAATAGCAATATTAGCCAGCCGGGATTTACATTACCCCAGTAAAACATCCCAATTGTGATCGCGCCGAAGACTAAGGAAGTACCTAAATTTGGTTCGGCAAAGATCAATCCCCAGGGTACAGCCATAATCGCCAGCATCCTCAACATATTACCCACCGTGGGAACAGTCTTGTCGTGCAGGAGAGCTGCTAAAGTGACAATCATGCCTACTTTGGCAAATTCTGACGGTTGCAGGTAAAAGCCGCCGATGTTGATCCACCGCTGGGCGCCGAGTCCTGTAGTACCGATAAAACGCACTGCGATCAGGGACAAATTGATTAATATGTAAATCGGCCATTTCCACTCAATCAGTATTTGGTAACGACAGCGGGAAATGATGATGGCGAGGAACAAACCAACGGCCCCAGTTACCCAGTGCCGCCACCAGTTGATGAGTCCCTGATTAATTTCCACGCTGTGGATCATGATTCCCCCGAAGATGGTGAGGGCGATGCAAGCGCCAAACAGCCAAGGGTCTGCTTCTTCCCAGGGTTTGAAGATTGATTTCCAGCGGTTTCTGACTTGTATTCTCTGCAACATGAGGATTTTAGATTTTAGATTTTAGATTTTAGATTATCGAGCCGATTTTCGGAAGTTGTGGATATATTTCGGATTCAGAGTCTGCACCTTACTTTAGAAGCATCGGTTTGAGTACCTCAGATTATTCGGGGAGTTGTAGCGAGGTTCCGGGAACGGAAGAAGGAACGCCCAACCGGGTATCTGGGTATTTTATTTTTTTCTGTGCGCTTACTTAATTGAGTTCGCGCACGTGGTCAGAAACCGGGTTTTTGTCGAGAAGAGGCGTTACAACTCGCAGAAACCGCTAAAAACCCGGTTTCTTGGGTTTTGATTCGTAAGCCCTAGAATCGTCAGGCCGGTTCGTAAAGGTACTCGAAGCCGTTACCGTCTGGATCTCTGCCGTAGAAGGATGCAGTACCGTCGCGGTGTTCGTGGATGTGGGTGACGGAAACACCCTCGGCTTTGAGTTGTTCGTAGGCGGATTCCATTTCGGTACGATCGTCAAATACAAACCCAAAATGCGGCCCTGCTTGGTCGTAACTCGGACTCAACAGCGCCAATCCGTCCTCTCCTGCTTTCAAATAAGCCCAGTCTGGATCTTTCCAGACTAACTCCATACCCAAGTTGCGGTAGAATTCAGCAGACTTCTCTATGTCTTGCACGCAGACGGCTACGTGTCCCAATCGTTTTAGTTTCATATTTACAAATTTTATTTTTGTGCTTTACTTGATTGTATCTGTTTTCTCCTTGGTCTTCACTGATAGCAACCGCCAAGGCTGTTAACGTACCTTGGTCATTGCTCCCTTCGACTCTTCGACTTACCCTTCGACTACCCGGTTCAGTCAGCGAATCGTCGCCCTGAGCGTAGTCGTTGGGTCGAAGGGTCGAAGGGAACGACAACCCGAAGCTGAGTGGCAACAATAAGCAAAGCGACTTGGCGAATCCTATATAGAAAGCTTTTGAGTTTTATCTACTTCCATTTTTATAGTTAAATTAAATTTTTATAGATAAATTAAAACTTAAAACACATGAACAAAAATAAAATACTGCCGATAAAAGCATTAAATAAAGCATTTCTGAAAGTTAAAGTAAATCGAGATAATTTTGCAAAATTCAAACACAATCTGAGTGTATTGCTCAGCCACATCAACGAAGCAGAATCGGAGGAATTTCATAAAAATCTCGTGATACAGTTTTTGCGTGAAACTTATTATGAAGGCAATTATTTCATCAACACAAAAGGGCGTAATGACCTAGTTATTCATAACGGAAAAAATGCCAAAAACACCGTTGGTGTAATTCTGGAAGCTAAAAAGCCAACCAACCAAGGAGAGATGGTGAAGGTTGACAATCTGAATAGCAAAGCCTTTCAGGAATTGGTACTTTATTTTTTGCGCGATCGCATTTCGGGGAAAAATCTTGAAATCAAATACTTAGTTGCAACCAATGTTTACGAATGGTTCATCTTTGATGCTGGCACTTTTGAAAAAACATTTGCTCAGAATCAAGAACTGGTAAAGCTATTTACCGATTTTGAAGCAGGAAGACTAACCGGCCAAAAAACTGACTTTTTCTATCAAGAAATTGCGGCACCTGCTATTGAAGCAATCCAAGACGAGATTACTTTTACCCATTTCGATATTCGAGACTACGAACAATCTTTAAGGAATACCGAAAAGCCAGATGACAATCAACTAATTTCACTATTTAAGCTGCTTTCACCAGAGCATTTATTGAAATTACCGTTTGCGAACGATAGCAACAGTCTGGATCAAACATTTTACAGCGAATTACTGCACATCATCGGTTTGACGGAAACCAAAGCAGGCGGCAAAAAACTGATCGGGCGGAAAACAGCCGATCGCAATATTGGTTCACTGCTTGAAAATGCGATCGATCAACTTGATAGTTTAGACAAAATCTCCCGACTCGAAAAACCCGAACAGTTTGGTGATACTGACCAAGACAGACTATTTAATGTTGGCTTAGAATTAGCAATCACTTGGGTAAATCGCATCCTTTTCCTGAAATTATTAGAAGCGCAGTTAATTAAATATCACAAAGGCGACAAATCCTTGGCATTTTTGAATTTAAGCAAAGTACAGAACTATGACGATTTGAATAGCCTTTTCTTTAGCGTTTTGGCGCGCAAACCACAGGAAAGAAGTAGTAGTATCCAAAATATTTTCGCCAAAGTTCCTTATTTAAACAGTTCATTATTTGAGCTAAGCGAACTCGAACACCGAACTATTTCTATTAGCAATCTCCGGGATGAAAATCTGCCGATTTTCTCATCTAGCATCTTGAAAGATAGCAACGGGAAAAAGCGCACAGGCGAACTTAATGGCTTGGAATATTTCTTTGAATTTCTGAATGCCTACGATTTCAGCAGCGAAGGTTCATCAGAAATTCAGGAAGACAATAAACGGCTGATTAATGCTTCTGTGCTGGGGTTAATTTTTGAGAAAATCAATGGTTATAAAGATGGCTCTTTCTTTACCCCAGGCTTCATTACGATGTATATGTGCCGCGAAACTATTCGCAGGGCAGTTTTACACAAATTCAATCAAACTAATAGCTGGGAATGCCAAACTGTCGATGAGTTGTACGACAAAATTACCAACAAAAAAGCAGCCAACCAGATTATCAACAGTCTGAGAATTTGCGATCCAGCCGTAGGTTCTGGACACTTCTTAGTTTCAGCACTCAATGAAATTATTGCGATTAAAAGTGAACTAAAAATCTTGATTGACAGACAAGGGAAAACTTTAAGAGATCATCAAGTAGAAGTTGTAAATGATGAGTTGATTGTCACCGATGAGGATGGAAAATTATTTGAATATAATCCAAAAAGTCAGGAAAGCCAACGCATACAGGAAACGCTATTTCACGAAAAGCAAACAATTATTGAAAACTGTTTATTTGGTGTGGACATCAACCCAAATTCCGTCAAAATCTGTCGGTTACGTTTATGGATTGAACTTTTGAAAAATGCGTATTACAAACCCGATCGATCCACTGAATTAGAAACTTTGCCGAATATTGATATCAATATCAAATGTGGTAATTCTTTAATTAGTCGTTTTGCGTTGGATGTTGATTTGCGACAAGCTTTAAGGAAGGGTAAATGTGATATTGATAGTTACAAAAATGCTGTGCAAACTTACCGCAATGCTGAGAGTAAAGAGCAGAAGCGGGAAATGGAACGCATAATCTCATCTATTAAGGGAAATTTTCGCACAACACTTCAAGGAATTGATCCGAAAAAGACTAAATTGAGAAATATTGAGGGTGAGCGTTATAATTTAGAGAATCAAATGTTGTTATTTCAGGAATCAACGACGGATAAAAAGGCACGGGAAAAGAAAATCAATAAGTTAAGTAATGAGATTGATAAGTTAGAAGTTGAAATTGAGGAAATAGAAAGTGGCAAAATTTACGAAAATGCCTTTGAATGGCGGTTTGAGTTTCCTGAAGTGCTGAATAATGATGGTGATTTTGTGGGTTTTGATGTGGTGATTGGGAATCCGCCTTGGGGGGCAAATATAGATCCTAATCAGCTAAAACATATAAAAGCTATGAATTCTGACATTGTTGTTAGGATGGTAGATTCTTTTATGTTTTTTATTAATTTAACATTTTCCATTAAATCAAAATTCGGTCTTGTCTGTCAAATTATTCCTGATGTGATTTTATATCAAATTGACAATGAAAAGTTGCGCGAAAAAATATTCAATAAATCTCAATTAGAGATAGCTTTGAATTTAGGAGATACAGTTTTTGAAGATGTCTCAAGACCTTCTTGCATCATACTCCTCACATCTAACATTAGTAATATTTCTTTGATTGGCGAATATTTTGTTGGCAAATCTGACAAGCTATCTAATATTTTACTAACAGAAATCAATACATCTTTTTTCGAGGATATTCCCAATAAAGCTATTCCTACAAAAAACATTAGTGGCTATCAAATAATTAATAAATATAAACATACCAGATTGATTGAGTTAGTAGATCATGATGAGATTCAAAGAGGCATCAGTCCTGATTTTAAAGATGCTTTTATTGTTGACGATCAAATTATTCAAAAATGTTTATTAGAAAAAGATTTTATTTTTTCTACGATTACAGGTGGTCGAGATCTCAAAAAATATCTAGTTCAAGATGTGGGGAAAAAAATCATTTATACACAAAAAACAGACGATTATCAATCTATTCCTAATATTGTCAGCTATCTACAAACGTTTAAGGATCAGATAACTTGTCAAGAGGTTGAGGAAGGTAAACATCCTTTCTGGTCTTTGCATCGACCAAGAAATAAAGATATTTTCCTTAAACAAGAAAAGATTATTGGTGTAATTACTGGAGACCGAATAATTGTGGGATTAGATTTTAATCAAATATTTCCGACAGATGGATTGTATGTAATGGCGAGTAATGGGAGATATTCCAATAAATTGATTGTTGGAGTTTTGAACTCAAAATTATTAACTTATTTCTATAGATTGTTATCTATGGAAGTGAATAGAACATTGGCACAAATTAAACCAACAATCTTAAAGAATTTACCCGTTAAATTTGACAATGAAAAACTTGTAATACGAATTGAATCAATAGTCGAACAAATCCTTACCGCCAAAAAATCCGAACCAAAAGCAGACACCACAGAATTAGAAAAAGAAATAGATCAACTGGTTTATCAGTTGTACGAATTGACAGCAGAGGAAATTCAAATTGTTGAGAATAATTTGTCCGTTGCTAGCTAATGCCCGTCGAACTATGTTGAGACTGCTAGTGATTTCGTATTCTTGCTGATATCGGTAGAGTTAGGCTGGTGTGGGATAGTCGTCTTTGAGGAATTTCAAAATCACGGGTTACTGATAATGTTTTCAGCTTCTGCTCTTGTCGGGTTGGCTTGGAGTCTGCAACCAGGTAAGCATTCAACTCCACCCCAGAGGACTGAGTGAGGGATACCACCCGGAGTGTAGTGTTTCTAGACATATTGCTGTTACCTGATAATTAATTGTCTCGCCCATGTTCTGAGGGATGGGGGCGATCGAGTCGGATGCGATCGTTTCATCGGATTGTAGGGGCAATCCCCCCGCGCGCGGCGAAGCTATCCCGTAGGGAATCGCCCCACTCGTAGTTGCCCCAGAATCTTGACGCGGTAGGCACGGGGGCACTACCCCTACAGTAAATTCATCTGCGATCGAGGCAACGTCCCCCTTTTTAGACGACTCGGAGGAATCTAACAAAGCATCATCCAACCCTGAAACATACCTGCTCAAACGCTTTTGCAGAATATCTCGTGCCTGTTGGATGCGCTTGTAAACGTTATTGAGCGAGAGAGCAAGTTGTTGGGCAATATCTTGATAGGCAATCTGGTGGCAGTAACGCAGGATAAACGGATTGCGTAATCGAGAAGGAAGAGTATCAATAGCGCGGCGAATGTACTGTCCCAACTCATGATGTAGAAGTGCCTCTTCAGGAGAGTTCAAACCAGAAATAAATGCTGAATTTCCTGTAGCAGCTACTTCTTCAATATCCTCCATCTGCATTGCTTTCCGGCGACGTTCTCGGTGTATATCTATAGCTAGATTATGGGTTAAGCGGGTGATCCAAGCTCGGAGATTGGTGATTTTTTCGGCATAGTCTGGCAATTTATCCAAAGCTTTGAGCATGGCGCGACTGAGCACCTCTTCAGCATCAGTAGGATTCCCCCCCATCCACCTGAGACAGCAACGGTAAAGATAATCTCGGTTCTGCTGCCATAGCTGCCAAAATGCTTTCTCTATATCTTCTGGACAAGTCCGAATGTCTGTTGCAATAACGGATTGAGAATTTGACATGATTTTAAAAGTGGTGAAAGATAAAGGTGAAGGAACATTCCTCTGTTGCTTTTTTCGTTGCACCCCAATCCCGCAAACATCTAGCTCAGTGTGGTCTGAGTATTTATGCGGATAAAGATTGGATTCAGTTACTCTTTTTTTGAGGCTGCATCCTTTCCATGTCTGTATCCTGGCTCCCCTCCCCCGCCCCTGTCAGTCGGAAAAGTCCGATCGTAAAGTCGGAAAAGTCGGACGCCCTGGTTTTACTATCTTTAGATAGAGCAGATCACAGCATGACTGGTACTGTTCTCTGTCTTTTGGTGGATGCTATTCAATAGTATGTTTGCGCGATCGGCATAAAGCAAGTCGGAAAAGTCGGATCGTAAAGTCGGAAAAGTCGGATCATTTGGAGCGTTATGTGAAAAGGGCTTACGCATGGGGGCCCATCACCTGTGTTTTTTTAGGAAAATACAGAGGTTGCAGCCCGCACCCAAGGTAAAAAACCCGGTTTCTTTGGTGGGAGTGCCTCCAAGACTGGTGAAGAAAGAGGTGGGCAAAAATTTAAGCGAACAAACTCAAATAGCTGACGGGGTGACAAGCAACTTAAAAGCCTTGTGCTGACAAGGGTTTAAGCCGATCGCCCTCACACATAATTAGGCGGCGGCCATCCCCTTGTTCGGGTTTCGACAAGGTGGAATCAGGATCGGGGGCGATCGTCCCGGAGCGTAAGTGTCAATAAGTCTGTCATAATAGCTATTAGGAATTTCTCCACCGACTTACTACGGTGTATAACTCAAAATTAGGGTGCAAAACTGAAAAACCTTACCCGATGAGATTGATTTGTATATGACTTTTGAAGAAGCCCTAGAATTTCTCGAATCAGCCTTAGAGTCCCCAACCAGTAAACCGTTAAGTTTGCTCGATCAGGAAATCTTAAAAGCTGCTTGGAAAAACGCAACTTATAGTGCTGTTGCTGACAGCTTGTACCTCAGTGTAGGACATATCAAAGATTTATCTTCCATCCTGTGGCAGCGCATTTCAGACGTAATGGGGGAAAAAGTTACTAAGAATAACTTCCGCTCTCTGCTAGAGAAGCAAAGCACCCAAACTGATCTCGCCGAGGCCAAACTCGAAGGGGAACCTATGACGATGGCTTCGGTAGGAGAAAGTGACCTCAATGAATTAGAAACTTACAAAGGCAACATTTTAATTGTGGATGATCTCCCAGAGAATCTGCGTTTTCTCACAAGAATTCTCACTAAGGAGGGGTATAAAGTTCGCTGCGTCACCAATGGTGCGATGGCCTTGAGGACTGTTCGCCATTATCCCCCCGATGTTGTATTGCTGGATATTAAAATGCCAGACATGAACGGCTATCAAGTCTGCCAAGCCCTCAAATCCGATGAAAACACCTCAGAAATTCCGATTATTTTCTTAAGCGCACTTGACCAAGTTTTTGATAAACTTAAAGCTTTTAAGGTAGGGGGGTCTGACTACATCTCTAAACCTTTTCAGTTGGAAGAAGTGGTAGTTCGCCTCGAAACTCAGGTCACTATTCAGAACCAAAAACGCCAGCTTAAAGAAGCAATTGAGCGACACCAGCAAACCGCAGAAATTGCCTACCAATCTCGCAGCCTGCTGGCAAATTTGCTAAACTCATCTCTGGATGGCATAGCTGCGGTGGAGGCGGTGAGGGGAGATATCGCTGGAGAAATTGAAGATTTTCGCTGCTTGGTAGTTAACCCTGTCTTTGCCAGACTCTTAGGGAAAAAACGAACAGATTTCGCGAGCGAACCAGTGCTGAAAAAACTGCTTAATCAATTGAGTCCTGGAGTGTTTGATTTATTAGTAGAAGTTGTTGAGACTGGAGAATCGCTTGAAGGAGAGGTTCATCTAGAAAGTGATTACCTTGGCAAATGCTATTATTTCACTGCTGTTAAATTGGGAGACGGTTGCTCAATTACCATCCGCGATCTTACAGACTTAAAACAGTCGGCATTAAAGTCAATGATGGAACAGAACCAACGGCGTGTTATCAAATAGGATAAACGGCGCTTACGCAATCTGACCCAGAAACCGGGTTTATGAAGTGCAGTAGGGACACGGCACCATGCCCACTCGTGTCAACTTAACATACAACCAATAGTCCGGCAGGGAATGAATTCCCTGCCTCAAAGCGAACGTCCTCGCTATGAGGACTGAGAAGAAAAATTTTAAACTCATTAGTCCTCATAGCGAGGACTTTAGCTATAAGCCCCGTGGAATTCATTACCGCTAAGGACTGGCGGGCCCACTAGCGGACTTGGCGGACTGACAGCTTAAGTTGTCACCAATGCCCTGGGCCGTTTCCCTACGGGGAGCGATCCCAGGTGTATTTCATAAACCTGCAATCTGCTGTATCATCATTCACCAACGTGAACAAACCTGACGGTCAACTGAGTACAGTTAGACCGCAGGCTTCTTTTTCCTTTTTTTTCTCAGGCTTTTTATAGTGAGGTAGTTCCACCCCCACTTGCTAATATAGTATCAGAGTATTTCCCGAGCATCTTGGGGTATAAAAGAATAATTGTCGGTTTCGGTACCGAAACCCGACGAGCCTTTCATCACGCGGGCGTAATTCCCAACGGGGTAGTTCGCGCAGCGCTCAGATTAATCCCCTCTAAATATACGTCCGGGACTTCCCGGCTGGTAGTTAAACTCATTTGCGCGATCGCTACCTGCCGACAGGCTACGATTTTGTTACTCTAATTTAAATACATTGTGGAAGTGAAACAGCGTGAATATTGAAATTGGGCGGGGCAAAAGTGCTCGCCGAGCTTACGGCATAGATGAAATCGCGCTCGTACCAGGACAGCGCACCCTCGATCCGAGTTTGGCAGATACCAAGTGGCAGATTGGCGGGATCGATCGAGAAATCCCGATTATCGCCAGCGCAATGGACGGAGTAGTCGATGTCCGCATGGCGATTTTGCTGTCGGAATTGGGAGCAATGGGGGTGCTCAACCTAGAAGGAATTCAAACCCGCTATGCCGACCCCCAGCCAATATTAGAGCGCATCGCGAGTGTGGGGAACCACGAATTTGTTTCCCTGATGCAGGAACTCTATGCCGAACCCATCAAGCCAGAATTAATTGACCTGAGAATTAAAGAAATTAAAGCTGGAGGAGGGATTGCCGCCGTCAGCGGTACACCGGCCGCTGCGAGCAAATACGGTTCAACAGTTGCTGAATCGGGAGCCGATATATTTTTTGTGCAAGCAACAGTAGTCTCGACAGCTTTCCTTTCCCCTGAGTCGATCGCGCCTCTAGACTTAACTCAATTCTGTCAAGAGATGCCGATACCAGTAATTTTGGGCAACTGCGTCACCTACGAAGTCGCCCTGAATTTAATGAAAACTGGCGCTGCGGGCATTCTCGTGGGCATTGGGCCGGGGGCTGCTTGCACATCTAGGGGCGTATTGGGTGTCGGGGTTCCCCAAGCCACAGCGGTAGCAGACTGCGCCGCCGCGCGGGACGACTACTATCGCGAAACTGGCAAATACGTGTCGGTGATTGCTGACGGCGGTTTAATTACCGGCGGCGATATCTGCAAGTGCATTGCCTGTGGTGCCGATGGAGTGATGATTGGTTCGCCCTTTGCCAGGGCCGCCGAAGCTCCCGGCCGGGGCTTTCACTGGGGGATGGCGACTCCCAGCCCGGTTTTGCCGCGCGGCACTCGGATTCGCGTGGGGACTACGGGTACTGTGGAGCAAATTTTGCGCGGGCCCGCCCTCCTAGATGACGGTACGCACAACTTGCTCGGAGCTCTGAAAACTAGCATGGGCACCTTGGGCGCTAAGGATCTTAAGGAGATGCAGCAAGTGGAAGTGGTCATTGCTCCTTCTCTGCTGACTGAGGGTAAAGTCTATCAAAAAGCTCAGCAGTTGGGCATGGGTAAGTAGATTTACCGATCGAATACCAGCATACCTTGACAAAATTTGTTCCACAGTCTCGAAATTTACAGAATATTGTGGAATTATCGAGAAGGAGATGTCACAATAGAAGAAGCGGAGACGCATGTTTCCGTTCACTCCTCACACCACACTCCGCCCGGACTACTGTTCGGGCGGTTCCTTTTTTGCCGGAAATCTTGGCTCTTGCTTACTAGATACAGAATTGAGGCTTTTAGCTCCGGAGAGGGGAAGAGGGCACGGCGGTTTCATTCTCACGAAAATCAGGCTTTTGTAGGGGTAGTGCCCCCGTGCCTACCCCTCCCACAGACGATGATCGCAGGCGTTTGCGACATGGGGGCAGCCCCTACAAGAGCGACATGGGGGCAGCCACTCTTTGCTGCCCCTACAAGAGAATGAAACAGCCCTAGGGAGAGTGGGAGAGTGGGAGAGTCTGGGATGGCGAGAATTTTTCTTCTACATAAGTGCATTGTGCCTTCGGAAACATAAGTGCCTTCGGAAACATAAGTGCCTTGTTCCTTCAGAAACCTTGTGCCTTCTTCCTTCTACCGTCTTCCTTCTTCCTTGAGAAGCATTCTGTTAAAATCGTTGACGCAAGTGGTTACACTTTTTGCTAAACTTGTTATCCGAGAAATAGTATTTACAAGGATGGCTAGGGATGTCAGCAGCCGCGCAAGTAACCGACTCTACCTTTAAGCAGGAAGTGCTCGATAGCGAAGTTTTAGTTCTAGTGGATTTTTGGGCTCCCTGGTGCGGGCCCTGTCGGATGGTGGCTCCCGTCGTAGACGAAATTGCCCAGCAATATGAAGGGCAGGTCAAGGTAGTAAAAGTTAATACCGACGAGAATCCTAACGTGGCCAGCCAATACGGTATCCGCAGCATTCCGACGCTGATGATATTTAAGGGCGGTCAACGTGTGGATATGGTGGTTGGGGCCGTTCCGAAAACTACTCTGGCCAACACTCTGGAAAAGTACATTTAACTGAACTGCGAGCGGTTTCGCGCTGTTCTTTTTGGGCCGCGAAAGCTAACTCCCTTCAGAACCGGGGCAAAGCTACTGGAAAAGTTATTAGTGGCCAGCAAGGCAATTGGCTGGTGGCTATTGGCTTCTAACTTGGGCTTGCCCCTTAATTTTTTTTAGCGACAAATTGTTACCGTTTCGGAAAAATTCATGATTCCTTCTGGGTCTGGTCAAGGTTTTGAGTCCCTCCAAGCTGAAGTGATGGATTTGCTCGATCGCTTGCCAATGTTGAAGCACTCTGAGTGGATCGAACGATCGCTCTCTACTATAGTGCAAATGGCCAGAGAGGATCTCGATCGGCTAGACTTGAAGATTATTGCGGCGTCGCTCCGAGATATGGAGAGCGCTTTTGAGATGTTTTATCCTTACCGCCACGTTCGCAAAATTGTGATTTTTGGTTCGGCAAGGGTGTCACCGCAATCAGCGGAATATTTGATGGCCAGAGACTTTGCGCGGGCGATGGCCCAGCAGGGGTTTATGGTGATTACTGGCGGCGGCGGGGGAATTATGCAGGCGGGGAACGAGGGGGCGACTGCTGAACGTTCTTTTGGGCTGAACATTCAGTTACCTTTCGAGCAGAGTTCTAATCCTTTCATTGCCGGCGATCCCAAATTGCTCAATTTTAAATATTTTTTCACTCGCAAGTTATTTTTTCTCCGGGAGAGCGATGCTTTAGCTCTGTTTCCGGGCGGTTTCGGCACTCTGGACGAGGCTTTTGAGTGTCTGACTTTGACTCAAACTGGCAAGTTCGGGCCGGCTCCTTTGGTATTGATCGATCGACCGGGAGGAGATTATTGGCATGATTGGAATTATTTTGTGCAAAAACAATTGCGGGGCCGGGGTTTGATTTCAGCCGACGATCGCAGCCTGTATACGATTACTGACGATGTAAATGTCGCTTGCGAGGCGATCGGTAGTTTTTATCTGGTTTATCACTCCTGCCGCTACGTGCGCGAAAAACTGGTAATTCGCTTGAAAACAGAGCTTTCTGAGGAGAATGTCGATCTGCTAAATACTGATTTTAGCGATATTGTTGTCACCGGAAAAATTGAAAAAAGTCAAGCTTTGCCACCGGAAATAGGAGATGCAACTTTCGATCTGCCGCGCCTGACTTTGCATTTCAACCAGCGGGATTTAGGGCGGCTTTATCAGCTAATTGCTGCTATAAATCAAATGGGTGCAGCTTCGCCGGCTGCCGCGCGTCCAGCACAAAAGTAGTTATTAGTCATTAGTCATTAGTCATTAGTCATTAGTCTGTAGGGGCTGGGTTCACGAGAAATAGTTGTAACTAACTCAGGGGATAAATAAACCCGCCCCTCTGATGGAGATAAATTTGACCACGAATTTCAAAGGTGGTACCCGCCACGTGATTTATCCGTGGAATCAATCCCAAATCTAAAATCTAAAATCCTCAAGAAAGAGCATTTATCTCGCGCAAGTCAATCGAAAATCGAAAATCGAAAATCGAAAATCGATTGACCGACAATCTTTTGACAAAATTGATAGGCTGCATTTATGATAATCAACACTAATAAATTATCAATCAGCAGTAAAAAAACTAATAACTAATGACTGCTGACTACTGACTCAAAATGCTAGACCTGCTGCTAATTAGCGCTTTGGGATTTCTCGGCAGTTTCGGTCACTGCGCGGGGATGTGCGGCCCGCTGACAATGGCGTTTTCTCTTTCTAATTCCGGCAACGATAAATTAGCTGCTTTCCGCTTTCACCTGCTGCTGAATTTGGGAAGAATTGCTGCTTACGCTTTGGTTGGTGCTGCAATTGGCGGGCTGGGTTCGGTGTTAATTGCTGGCGGACTTTTGGCAGGTACGGGTAGCGAATTGCGGCGGGCGATCGCACTTCTGACGGGCACGATGCTGATTTGGTTCGGAGTAGTGCAAATTAAACCGGGTTTGCTGCCGGGATTGCCACTGCTGCACCCAATGTCGCACGATCGAGTCGGACAAGCAATGAGCAAGCTTTCGGCGCAAAAAAACTGGTGGGTGCCGGTTGCTTTGGGTTTGCTTTGGGGTTTGATTCCCTGCGGTTTCCTCTACGCGGCGCAGATTAAGGCGGCGGAAACCGGAAACCCGGTTTTGGGTGCGGCGACGATGCTGGCTTTTGGACTGGGCACATTGCCAACTATGCTGGGAGTGGGTTTTTTTGCTGGCAGATTGAGCGCGGACAAGCGCAGTCAACTGTTTCGTGCGGGTGGTTGGGTGACTGTGGCGATCGGGATTCTTACCTTGCTGCGAACCGATGAAATGGTTGATTTTACTGGCCACGCAGCGCTGCTGTGCTTGATGCTAGCACTGTTGGCGCGTCCGGTGAGCAAGTTTTTGCCGCAAATGCTGCGCTACCGCCGCGCCTTGGGTGTGGGCGCGTTTGTCCTCGCAGTCGCCCACACGTTTCATATGCTGGATCATACGCTGAAATGGAATTTGGATGCTGTGTCCTTCATGTTGCCACAGCATCAGTTGGGAATGGCGGCTGGGATGACGGCGCTGCTGTTGATGTTGCCGGCGGCGGTTACAAGTTGCGATCGCATTCAAAATTATTTAGGCCAACTGTGGCGAATGCTTCACCTGTTAAGCGTTCCAGCTTTCTTGCTGTGCGCTGTACACGCGGCACTCATCGGTTCCCACTATCTCGGCGGTTTTGAATGGAAGTTGCACAATCAACTGCTGACAGCGGTGTTAGCGGTGGTTGTGGTGTTAGTTATGTTTGTGCGATCGCGTTTATTTTGGTCAATTTTATCACTGGAGAAGTTCTATGTTTCGCCTGTCAAACAAAAGTAAAAATTTAGGATTGTTAGTTTTTTTGGGATTGCTAGTTGAAGCAGCAATTCCCAGTGCGCTGCTGTTAAATTCGATTTCAGTTTTGGCGCACGAAGTCGAAGTATCCGGAGATGTAGCCGCTACCTTTCACCTAGAACCCAACCACAACCCCCGCGCCGGACAGCCTGCGAGAGTGTGGTTTTCGCTAACTCGCAGGGGCGGTCAAATTATCCCACTAGAGCAGTGTAATTGCAAATTAGCGGTTTATCCGAAAAATCGTAAAGATGGGGATAAGCCGCTGATGCAGCCGCCTTTAAAAGCCATATCTGCGGAAAAATATCAAGGAATACCGGGAGGTGATATCGTGTTTCCCAATGGTGGGATGTACGAACTTGAATTGACCGGAACAGCCAAAAATAAAGCTAATTTTAAACCCTTTAAACTGACTTATACAGTCACGGTTCGCTAAGATAATCTTTCCATCACCGAACATAAATCTTGTAGGGGCGGGTTCACCGAAAATAAATGCCTAAAACCCACAATCTCATAAACCCGCCCCCACCCAACGGCAAATCATAATCTACATATTTTAACATACAAGAAAATACAACCGAAATCTGTATAAAACCTTAAAAATTGCCAACTCTACAAAATGTCACAATTTTTTACACTACATTATAACCAGTGTCCATTATGGAATTTGTGCAAGCTAACCTCTTTTGAACTGAGCAAAGGATATAACGATGGATATCTTATCTAACACCGTGGCCCTATCGCGGATGCAATTTGCGCTAACCGCCATATTCCATATGCTGTGGCCAGTTCTGACTACGGGAATGGGAATTTATCTGGTAATTGTTGAAGGAATGTGGCTGAAAACTCGCAATCCTGACTACTACCATCACGCTCGTTTTTGGTCTAAACTCTACGTCCTCAACTTCGGTATTGGAGTAGCTTCAGGAATTCCGATGGAATTTCAGTTTGGCACGAATTGGGCACCATTTTCCGAAGCAGTAGGTGACTTTTTTGGCAGCATTTTAGGCTTTGAAGCTTCAATGGCATTTATGCTAGAAGCCGGCTTTTTAGGCATTATGCTGTTTGGTTGGGAGCGCGTTAACCCGATCGTCCATTATTTCGCTACAATCATGGTAGCCTTCGGCGCAAACCTATCCACAGTCTGGATTTTAGTCGCTAACTCTTGGCTGCAAACTCCTGCAGGCGGAGAAATGGTCAATGGCAAGTTTATTGTCAGCGATTACTTTCAAGCAATTATGAACCCGTTCGCATTAAACAGCATTCTCCATATGTTTTTTGCGACGTTAGAAACTTCGCTGTTTGTCATTGGCGGAATTAGCGCTTGGTACATTCTCAATAAGCGCAACCAAGCCTTTTTTTCCAAGTCTTTAAAAATTGCCATAGCGACAGCCATCGCCGTTGCACCCTTGCAGATATACATCGGACATTTGAGCGCCGAACAAGTTTATCACTATCAACCCACTAAATTAGCAGCAATCGAAGCTAAGTGGGAAACTTCACCAGCGGGAGAGTCAGCAGATTGGACTTTGCTAGCTTTGCCTAATGAAAAAGCCCAAAAAAATGACTGGGAAATTAGCATTCCCAATGGCTTAGGATACGTTCTGGAATTCAAACAAAAACTCTCCGAACCCGTACTCGGATTGAAGGAATGGAAGCCAGAAGATAGACCCCGGATGGTGGGTTTAATCTACTATTGTTTTCGTATCATGTCCGGGATTGGATTCTTCTTTTTAGGACTGATGCTGTTCAGTATAATTCAGTGGCTGCGAGGCAAACTTTCTGCTGAAAATATTAGCAGTCAACCTTGGCTGATGCGCGCTTGGGTATTAGCTGCTCCCCTGGGATATATTGCTGTAGAATCGGGTTGGATTGTGCGCTGTGTCGGCAGACAACCGTGGGCTTTATACGGGCAAATTCGCACTGCTGACGCGGTGTCAAACATCCCCGCCAGCAATGTTTTAACTTCTCTCAGTTTCTTTGCCGTTGTTTACAGCTTTTTGTTTGTTTGTGCCTTGTATTTTGGCAGCCGAATTATCCGCAAAGGCCCTAATTTAAGTCTGCCTGTGCCAGGTTTAGACAATGAACCTGCAATCGAAAGTCAACCCGCAGAACACATTCCCGATCAACGTCCCTTAGAAGCACAACAATAGGAGATTTTATGCAAGCTTTGGAGCATTTTCTCCCACAAGTTTGGTTTGTAGTTTTGGCTTTGTTTCTCCTGCTATATGTCATGCTAGACGGTTTTGACTTAGGAGTAGGCATCCTCTCTCTGACTGCTTCCGACGAGGAACGCCGGGGCATTTTAATGACGAGTTTAGGCAACGTTTGGGACGCGAACGAAACGTGGCTGGTTTTAATGGGAGGCGCTTTATTTGGCGCATTTCCTCTCGCTTACGGCACGATTTTGACAGCGCTGTACATACCGATTTGCATGATGCTTTTTGGTTTGATATTTCGGGCTGTAGCCTTTGAATTTCGCGAGCATTCTAATCGCAAATTATTCTGGAATTATGCCTTTGGTGCTGGCAGTTTTTTAGCAGCTTTAGCTCAAGGATTTGCCCTAGGTGCGGTGCTCGAAGGCATTGCGGTTGATGAAGCCGGTCACTTTGTGGGGACTACTTGGGATTGGCTGGATTGGATCTCGATCTTGGTTGCTTTGACGCTGATTCAAGGCTATGTTTTGATCGGTTCAACCTATCTAATTATGAAAACGGAGGGCGAACTGCAAACAAATCACTATCGCACGGCTAAAATTGCGGCGGTGACAACTTTAATCGGAGCGATTTTAATTACAATTGCCACTCCGATTTTTTACGAAAGTGCTAGATCCAGGTTGTTCGAGAAACCGCTAGTTTATGTCTTTGCCACGATTCCTTTGTTGGGAGTGCTGTTGGTGGGACTGCTGCTGAAAAGTCTCGCAAGCAAGGAAGAACGAACGCCGTTTATCTGGACGATTCTGATTTTTTTGCTGACTTTCATCGGCTTGGGATTGATTGTTTTTCCGTACATTATTCCCTCGCAAATCACGATTTACCAAGCCGCCGCTTCGCCCAGCGCCCTGGTATTTATGATTGTGTTTATGGGCATTCTGATCCCGATTATGATTTTTTACAACATCTACAATTATGTTGTGTTTCGGGGTAAGGTTGTCGGCGGCCACTACGGGGAATAAAGCATAATACAACCGCAGATGCAGGCTAATGTACGCAGATAGTATCAAGTTTATATGCTGGTTTATCTGCGTATATTGGCGGGAAAAATTACAAATTATTGTTTTCTGATATTATCAGAAATTACGCAACCATACTATACATAACATAGCGCAAATAGTGCGGAGTAGGCAAAGAAACTAATTTAGGATTAGCGATCGCACGTCATGCGATTTGAAATGGGAAATTGGAGATTTGATATTTGAGATTGCTCCCACGGATGAGTTCGGGACTTGCGATCGGGATGCGGAGATTTTTTCAAATATCCACGGATGAATCCGGGGGCCCCGGACCAAATTGCTTTCTGTCAAATAATAGTTGATAAACATTGGGGAAAAATTACAGTTAATTCTGTCCCTAGCGAGGGTGCAGAGTTTGCGATCGCTATCTTTGTCAAATAATAAAATACAATGGAAGAGAAGGTTTTAATTTAACTGTTGTATAAACGAGTTATGGATGCGATCGCAAATTTGTCAGGTTATCAGATTACAGAGCAACTTTATGCAGGTACACGTACCCTAGTCTATCGAGGCATCCGTACCCGTGACGAATACCCAGTCGTCATCAAACTGCTGCGAAACGAATACCCCTCCTTCAACGAGCTCATCCAGTTTCGCAACCAATATACTATTGCCAAAAATCTCGACTTCCCTCACATCGTCAAACCCTTGACGCTGGAAGTACACCAGAATAGCTATGCCCTAGTAATGGAGGACTTTGGCGGAGTCTCCCTATCTACTTATCTCAAAACACCAACAAATCAAACCCAACCATCTCAAGCTTTACCTTTAGCAGAATTTCTCCAACTCGCCATACAACTAACAGACATTATTCACTATCTCTACCAAAACCGAGTCATTCACAAAGATATTAAACCCGCTAATATTCTCATTAATCCAGACACCAAACAAATTCAACTAATTGACTTTAGTATTGCATCCCTCCTACCACGAGAAACCCAAGAAATTCAGAACCCTAATATCTTAGAAGGAACATTAGCCTATCTCTCCCCCGAACAAACAGGACGGATGAATCGAGGCATTGACTATCGTAGTGACTTTTATTCCCTGGGTGTGACTTTTTATGAATTGTTAACAGGACAGTTGCCATTTATCTCTGATGATCCGATGAAATTGGTGCATTGTCACCTCGCTCAACAGTCGAAACCGATCCATCTAACAAATCCAGAAGTTCCCATAATTTTATCGAAAATTGTCAGTAAGCTGATGGCGAAAAATGCAGAAAAACGCTATCAAAGTGCATTAGGACTAAAGCACGATTTAGAAAAGTGTTTATTTCAGTTACAAAAAACAGCCAAGATAGAATCTTTTGAACTCGGAAAACGAGATATTAGCGATCGCTTTACTATCCCGGAAAAGCTCTACGGTAGAGAAAAAGAAGTCGATCGACTATTAGCTGCCTTTGAGCGAGTCAGCACAGGTAGCAGCGAAATGATGCTAGTAGCAGGTTTTTCTGGAATTGGGAAAACCGCCGTTGTCAATGAAGTTCATAAACCCATTGTCCGTCAGCGCGGTTATTTTATCAAAGGCAAATACGATCAATTTCAACGCAACATTCCCTTCAGTGCGTTTGTGCAAGCCTTCCGCGACTTAATGGGTCAATTGCTATCAGAATCTGATACCGAACTGCAAACATGGAAAACCCAGATTTTAGCAGCAGTGGGAGACAACGGACAAGTCTTGATTGACGTGATTCCTGAGTTAGAACGTATAATTGGCGCTCAACCCCCTGCAACAGAATTGTCAGGAAGTGCCGCCCAAAATCGCTTTAATCTGCTAATGCAGAAGTTTGTGCAAGTTTTCACGAGCAAAGAACATCCTTTAGTGATGTTTTTGGATGACTTGCAATGGGCGGATTCAGTCTCCCTGAATTTGCTACAATTATTGATGATGGATACAGGATATTTATTAGTATTGGGGGCCTATCGAGATAATGAAGTTTCGCCCGTGCATCCATTTATCTTAACAGTGGATGAGATAGTTAAAACGGGGGCAACAGTGAATAGGATTACTTTGCAAGCTTTAAGCCAACCAGATATGAATTTGTTGGTGGCGGATACGCTGACTAGCGAATCATCACTTGCCCAACCTTTGACAAAGTTAGTATATCAAAAAACTCAGGGAAATCCTTTCTTTGCAACTCAGTTTCTCAAGACATTACATGACGATCAGCTAATTAGCTTTAATTGGGATATTCGGCATTGGCAGTGTGATATTGCCCAAGTCAAAGCCTTAGCTATCACTGATGATGTCGTTGAATTCATGGCATTGCAATTGCAGAAGTTGCCCAGAGAAACCCAGGATGTTCTCACCTTAGCTGCTTGTATAGGATCGCAGTTTGATTTGAATACGTTAGTAATTGTCAGTGAGAAATCTGCTGGAGTGCTGGCTACCGCTTTATGGAAAGCATTACAGGAAGGTTTGGTGATTCCCACGACCAAAATCTATAAGTTCTTTACGGAATCGGATAGTGATGAAGTTTTCAAGGCTTCAGCTAATCCAACTTATCGATTTTTACACGATCGCGTCCAGCAAGCCGCATATTCGCTAATTCCCGATTCACAGAAAAAAGCAACGCATCTCAAAATCGGACAATTACTTCAGCAAAATTCTTCAAAAATAGAGCTAGAGGAAAAACTGTTTGATATCGTCGGGCATTTGAATCGAGGAATTGAGTTAATCACCCAAGCGAGCGAACGAGAAGCCTTAGCTAAACTGAACTTAGAAGCCGGTTGTAAAGCCAGAAATTCTACCGCCTACACGGCAGCCAGAGTTTATCTGCAAACAGGCATCGATCTACTAACAGCCAACTGCTGGCAAAGCCAGTATGAATTAACCCTGAACCTCTATGTTGCGGCTGCTGAAGTCGCCTATTTGAATGCTGACTTTGATGGCATGGAACAGATGGGCGCACGGGTGTTACAGAATGCACAGACAATCTTAGACAAAATCAAAATTTACGAAATTCAAATCGTCGCACAGACAGCACAGAGTAAGACGTTAGAAGCCATTGCAGTAGCCAGAGATGCACTCTGGCAATTGGGGGTTGAACTCCCCACCGAAGCTGACGAAGCCTTGATTGGTAAAGCGCTACAGAGCCTTGCGGGCTCCCTCGGCGGCAGAAAGATTGAGGAACTAATCGATCTGCCTGTGATGAGCGATCCTCAGACTCAGGCAGCTATGCCAATATTGGCCATGTTATTTGCACCCATTCTTCAGGGAATTCCAGGCTTAGTACCCCTACTTAGCTCCACAATGGTAAGTTTATCGCTCTCCTTTGGGAATGCACCCGCATCAACGGTGGGCTATGCGATTCACGGACTTGTATTAAGTGCCTTTTTGGGAGAGGCAAAAACGGGCTATAGCTTTGGTAAATTGTCATTGAATTTGCTCGATCGGGTAAATGCACGAGAATTTAAGTGCATTACTCATAATATGTTTGGGGCATTTATTCAGCACCATCAAAATGCTATGAGGGCAGGGCTACCAACGCTGAAAGAGGGCTTTATGGCTGGCATGGAAACTGGGGATTTTCTCAACGCTGGCTACAACATAGCTACTTACAGCTACATCAACTTTTACGGTGGGGTAGAACTGGATACTTGGGAACCGGAACTTGCAGTCTACAGTGCTACCTTGGCTCAGGTGAAGCAATATTCTGCTCAGACTTATTTGCGTATGGAGCAGCAGATGTTGCATAACTTGAGGGAAGTTCGTACTCTGTCGGATTGCTTAATGGGAACTGCCTATGATGAAACGGTGATGATTCCTAAGCACTATCAGGATCGTGAATTCAGTGCGATCGCTCTTGTATATATTTACAAACTGCTGCTTGCCTACTTAGGCGGCAATTATCCGGCTGCCTTAAACCATATTTGCCAAGTCAAGCCGTATTTGATGGCATTATCGGGATTGGCTCATGTTCCCATTTTCCATTTCTATGCAGCCCTGACGTACCTGGCAGTGTTTTCCACACAACCCGAAACCGAGCAAGCTGAAACTCTTGCCCTCGTGGAAACCCATCAAACCACTCTGCATCAATGGGCGCAAAATGCTCCCATGAATCATCTGCATAAGTGGTATTTAGTGGAAGCAGAACGGCAGCGGGTTTTGGGTTACAAGGCAGATGCACTTGAAATGTACGATCGCGCCATCCGACTAGCTCAAGAAAATCTCTTCCTCAACGAAGAAGCCCTCGCCAACGAACTCGCAGCGAAATTCTACTTGGAATGGGGCAAAGAAAAAGTAGCTCAAGCCTACATGATTGAAGCGTATTATTGTTATGCCCGATGGGGAGCTAAAGCCAAAATAGACGATTTGGAAAAACGTTATCCTCGCCTACTCGGTATTATCCTTCAGCAAGCTCAATCCTTTAGTTCTTTTAAGGAAACGATCGCCCGGGGAACGATTACTTCTACTCACTCTTCTAGCAGCAACTCTGATTTTCTAGATTTGCCTACTCTGATGCAAGCCTCTCAAGCCATTTCTGGGGAGATTGAACTAGATAAACTCCTGACTACTCTCCTAAAAATAGCGATCGCGAATGCTGGCGCCACTAAGTGTGTCTTATTGCTCAAACAAAAACAGTATTTACAGGTAGCGGCGCTTGTAGCAGAGGGACAGGAACCTGAGCTATTACCATCAATACCTCTAGAATCCACTAAGGATGTAGCAATTAGTTTGGTTAACACTGTCAAGCGCAGTTTGAAACCTGTGGTAATAGTTGATGCTAGGGTAAGTTCCCAGGTTGGGAGCGATCGCTATATTGAACAGCACCAGCCGATCAGTATTCTTTGTATTCCAATTCTTAATCAGGGGCAGTTGATAGGAGTTTTATACCTAGAAAATAACCTGACGGTTGGGGCATTTACGAGCGATCGCATTGAAGTGCTAAATTTGCTGGCTTCTCAAGCTGCTATTTCCTTAGAAAATGCCCGTTTGTATCAAGAATCTCAACAAGCACTTACAGCTCTCAAGCAGGCACAAATAACAATAGTTCAAAGCGAAAAGATGTCAGCATTGGGAAACTTAGTAGCTGGGGTTGCCCACGAAATTAATAATCCCGTTGGTTTTCTGGTTGGTAATATTCAACCCGCCTTAGATTATATCAAAGATTTGTTTGGATTGCTCGATTTGTATGAAGAAAAATATCCGCAACTCGATCCAGAGATTCAAGAAGAAATCGAGAACATCGATCTGGAATACATCCGGGAAGATTTACCGAAATTAGTAGGTTCGATGCGGGAAGGCGTGAAGCGGATTCGGGATATTAGTACCAGTCTACGGACATTCTCCCGTGCGGATACTAACTATCCCGTAGCTTGCAATATCCACGATGGCATCGATAGCACCATTACGATCCTGAAACATCGCCTCAAGGCTAACGATACTCGTCCCGAAATCAAAGTGATTAGGGAATATGGGAATTTGCCACCCGTGGAGTGTTATGCCGGACAGTTGAATCAAGTATTTATGAATTTGTTAGGTAATGCGATCGATGCTTTGGAGGAATCAAATCAAGGACGACATTCTGCAGAAATTGCCAATCAAATTACCATTAAAACCGACATTTCGAGCGACAAAAAACAAGCGATAATTTGCATTAAAGATAACGGTGTGGGCATGAGTGAGGCCGTGCGAGAGAAGATTTTTGATGAGTTATTTACTACCAAAGAAGTCGGGAAAGGTACGGGGTTGGGATTGGCGATCGCCCGCCAGATTGTAGTTGAGAAACACGGCGGTACAATAGAGGTAAATTCTGTATTGAGAGAAGGGACGGAGTTTGCGATCGTCCTACCCTTAAAAAACTAGCGAACACAAGATGAGTTATTACCAATTCCTTAACATTAGATTAAGTTGATAAAATTGCTGTGATTGTATGTTTTTATACTTGACAAAACTCTGATAACGTGCTATGCAATAGAGAAAGTTACTAATTATACCAGATGTTTAATGTCCGCTTAATTAAACCTCCCAAATATTAGTATTAATATCCAATTTAAGGAGCGTCCAGCTATGCAAGCATATTTACAGCAACAACTCCATTCATTGATTAAGGGAAAAATTGCAATTATTGCTTTAACCCTCCCTACATTAATAGTGATTAGTACAGGTTGCACTACTAAAACTTCTATTAACAATAAGCCTCAGCCAACGGCAACTAGCCAAGTTAGCGCTGAAAGCCTGCCCTCAACTTTAACGATCGCATCTATCCCTTCAAGGAATGACAAACAGCAACAGGAACAACTACGAACTTTAACTGAATACCTAACTAAAACCCTGAAACGACCTGTATCTATCCAAGGGATCAAAGACTACAATCGTACAGTTGACCTCTTGGTAGAAGAAAAGGTGCAAGTCGCCGTATTAGGGCCACTCTCTTATATTGAGGCAAAGCAACGGAATCCGCAAATCGAGCCGATCGTTGCCCATATCAATAAAAGTACGGGCCGGCCTTGGTATAAATCAGCTATTGTCGCTAATTCTGCGAATGGGATCAAAACCCTCGACGATCTTAAGGGCAAGCGGCTTGGCTTTGTCAGTAAACTATCAACATCAGGCTATATGTTTGCTGTAGTTCACTTGTTAGGTCTAGGTTTCACCTTTGATACCGATTTTGCCTCGGTTCAGTTCTTTAAAAGTCAAGAGAACACCTTAGCTGCGCTGCTAGATGGGAAAGTTGATGCCATAGCCATTAATTTAGACGTTTATAATCAAACTAAAGAAGCTGGCACAATTAATGATTCTTATCAGATCATTTGGGAATCGGAACCAATTCCCGAATCTCCTATTGTTGTTTCTCAGAAACTATCTCCCCAGCTTATTGATGAATTGAAAGAGGCATTTCTCAGCGCCCCTGTTGGAATGCTGAATCTTAATAGTACTCCTTCTAATGGATATACCCTAGTGCAAGACTCGGACTATTATCAGGTCAAGCAAGTCAAAAAACAATTAGAGGAAAAATTGGGTAATAAAAAATGAAAATTTGGCAAAAATTTTTTGGTTCTTCGGTAATAACTTTAGGGATGATTGTCATTGCCCTAGGAATGAGTAACATAGTGCTGGGACGCGCACGTAATGTGGTAGAAAAGGCACATTATAAAAGCCTGAAGTTGATGGGGAATGCTCAAACTATAGATTCTCTCTTAGCGCGTCAAATTATTACATTAAAAGATTTGTTAGTGCTAGAAAATCCTCAAGTCAAAATTGCCGAATATGAAACGGAGAAGGAACAATTTTTATCTATATTAGATGAAATGCAAAAAATCAGTCCCGCCACTAAAGAATTAGATATTGTGTATCGTCGATATCAAACTTTTGATCGGTTGGCTACCGAAATTAGTCAATCGGTTATTGCCCAAAAGATTCGACCTCTAGCAGAGGTTAAGGAAGACTATAGATCTATCAACACTTTTAACAGAGACATTAATTTTTTTACTTCTAAGATTATTAAAATTTTTCAAGAACAGCAAAAACAAGCCGTTAAAGAAGGGGAAAATCTCAATCAAACCGAGGAAATCGTCAAGTGGGGAATCCTTGTTTTTACTTTGCTAATTCTTACGGGGCAGTTTTTCTTAATTCTATTGCCTGCTGTCTGGTCTATCAAAAAACTTCAGGCAGGAGTAGCGACAATTAGAGAGGGTAATCTGGACTACAGATTAGACATCCAGACTGGTGATGAAGTCGAGCAATTAGCCAGCGAGTTCAACCGCATGACTGTCAAGTTAGCAGAATCTTATCGCGATTTGGAGGCAAAAAAGGACTATGCCAATGCGGCCAACCAAGCTAAAAGCGAATTTTTAGCTAACATGAGCCACGAACTCCGCACACCTCTCAACGGGATTCTCGGTTATGCCCAAATTCTGGGCCGCTCCAAAGTTATCCCCGAGAAAGAACGTCACGGTGTGAATATTATTCACCAGTGCGGCTCTCACTTACTGACATTAATCAACGACATTTTAGACCTCTCCAAAATCGAAGCCCGTAAACTCGAACTTACCCCCAAAGCCATTCATTTACCATCCTTCCTGCAAGGAGTAGTAGAAATCTGTCGAGTGCGTTCTGACCAAAAAGGGATCAATTTCATTTATCAACCAGATCCCAACTTACCCACAGGGATTGAAACTGACGAAAAACGACTTCGCCAAGTGCTGCTCAATCTCCTAGGAAATGCAATTAAATTCACCGACAAAGGCAGCATCACCCTCAAAGTAGAAGCGATAGAACCAAATGCCACTATGCCATTGCCTCGGCTCAAATTCCAAGTGATAGATACAGGAGTCGGCATCGCATCTGACCAAGTAAACAAACTATTCCAAGCCTTTGAACAAGTAGGCGATCGCAAACGCCAATCGGAAGGCACAGGCTTAGGTTTAGCCATCAGCCAAAGAATTGTGCAATTAATGGGCGGAGAAATTCAAGTTGAGAGTCAGCTTGGGGTAGGCAGCACCTTCTACTTTGAGGTAGCACTGCCAATCGCCACAGACTGGGCACAAAAAAGTTCAGTCAAAGACGGACGCACCATCATCGGCTATGAAGGTGCATCGCGTCATATTCTAATTGTGGATGACCGCTGGGAAAATCGCTCAGTATTGGTGAACCTACTAGAGCCGCTGGGATTCATATTTACCGAAGCGGAGAATGGTCAAGCAGGCTTAGAAAAAGCTAGAGAAAAACTGCCGGATTTGGTCATCACTGACTTAGTGATGCCGATAATGGATGGCTTTGAACTCCTCAAAAAATTACGCAGCTCACAGGAGTTAAAACACTTGAAAGTGCTTGTATCGTCAGCATCAGTAGCGCAAATAGATCAACAGATGAGTATAGAAGCAGGAGGGGATGATTTTCTGACCAAACCCGTTGAGGCAGAGGAGTTGTTGATGTTGGTGGCCAAGCATTTACAACTCATCTGGAAATATGACGCAACTGAGTTAAGCACAAGCGATAATAAAGTATCCGCTACAGAACTAATTCCCCCATCGGCGGCGGACTTGCAAATTTTACTGGAACTAGCACAGGATGGTCTGCTGAGAGAACTGGCAGAAACCGCTGCAGAAATTGGGCAAAAGGATGAGCGCTATCAGCCCTTTATTCAGGAAGTCATACAATTAGCTAAGCAATTCCAAACAGAGAAGATCGAGCAATTGATTCAAGAACACCTTACTGATACTTAAGATTGAAGGATGACTATGACGACGGGTTTAACTGGCTTAATTTTAATCGTTGATGATACCCCCACCAATCTGGATGTCATCTCAGAAGCGTTGAGTAATGCGGGGTATAAGGTGGCGATCGCTACCAGTGGCGAACGCGCTCTGCAACAAGTTGAGCGGCGACCGCCCGATCTGATTTTACTGGATGTAATGATGCCGGGAATTGATGGATTTGAAACCTGTCAACGCCTTAAAGCTAATTCCAAAACTTGCGATATTCCAGTTATGTTTATGACTGCTCTGGCTGATGTAGACAACAAAGTTAAAGGGCTTAACCTTGGTGCAGTAGACTACGTTACCAAGCCCTTCCAAGAACAAGAAGTGTTAGCGCGAGTGAAAACTCATTTACAGTTGCGTCTCTTGACTCAAAATTTAGAACAGCAAGTGGCTCAAAAAGCTGCTGAATTACGAGCAGCTCAGCTCCAAATCATTCAACGCGAAAAATTGTCTGCTCTGGGCAACTTGGTGGCTGGTGTTGCCCACGAAATTAATAACCCTGTTGGCTTTCTTTATGGCAATATTCAGCCCGCTTTAGATTATATCAAAGATTTGTTTGGATTGCTGGATTTAGTTCAGCAAGAATCTGCTAATTTCAGTGCGGCAATTCAAGAGGAAATTGATGCGATTGACCTCGAATACATCCGCGAAGACTTACCCAAGTTAATTGGCTCAATGCAAGAAGGAGTAAACCGGATTAAAGACATTAGCACCAGCTTGCGGACATTTTCTCGTGCTGATAGCGATCGCCCCATTGCTTGCAACATTCACGATGGTATTGATAGTACAATTATGATCCTCAAACATCGCCTCATAGCTTCTGATACTCGTCCAGACATTCAAGCGATCAAAGAGTATGGGAATCTACCACAAGTAGAATGTTATCCAGGACAATTAAATCAGGTATTTATGAATCTGTTGGCTAATGCGATCGATGCTTTAGAAGAATCAAATACTGGACGTAGTTATGCTGAAATTAAAATTAATCCTAATCAAATTATTATCAAGACTGAATTATCGGAAGATCGGCAGAAAGCAATAATTCGTATCAAAGATAACGGTATTGGCATGAGTGAGACGGTGCGGCAGAAGGTTTTTGATGAGTTATTTACTACCAAAGAAGTCGGGAAAGGGACGGGGTTGGGATTGGCGATCGCACGGCAGATTGTAGTTGAGAAACACGGCGGTACAATCGAGGTAAATTCTGTATTGGGAGAAGGGACGGAGTTTATAATTTTCTTGCCAATGAAAGGATAAGACTATCTTGATAGATGGCAATCTTTCTCTTCAAAAGTGAAAAAGAATAAAAGCGGTAGAGTCTGTCTGCTAGGGATTTCGCAGTTCTATTTTCCTCAGACTCGACCAATAAATGTGTATACTTAGTTACAAGAGTCAATGTCTGAGATGGAGTAATCCAGATGAATGCAGTAGTGGATTTAACGAACCGAATTTCAGGATATCATCTGCTTGAGGAACTATACTGCGGTTCGAGAACCCTAGTTTATCGAGCCATCCGAGAAAAAGACCACCTTCCGGTTGTCATCAAACTATTAAATCGAGACTATCCCAGCTTCAGCGAACTGCTGCAATTCCGCAACCAGTATACCATCGCCAAAAACCTACGTCTGCCTGGAGTAGTTGAACCCTACAATTTGGAGTCCTATCGCCACAGCTATGCCCTAGTAATGGAGGATTTTGGCGGTATTTCTCTGCGAGAGTACGCCCAAGAGCACTCGCTGACTCTGGCAGAAATATTGGAAATTGCCATTCAAATAACTGACATTCTTCATGGACTCTATCAGTATCGAGTCATCCACAAAGATATTAAGCCAGCGAACGTCCTAATACATCCCGAAACTAAACAAGTCAAACTGATTGACTTTAGCATCGCCTCCCTACTTCCGAGAGAAACTCAAGAAATTCAAAATCCCAACGTTTTAGAAGGAACCCTCGCCTATATTTCTCCCGAACAAACGGGACGAATGAACCGAGGCATCGACTACCGCACCGACTTTTATTCTCTGGGAGCCACATTTTACGAATTGCTGACAGGAAAACTGCCATTTGAATGTGACGACCCGATGGAGTTGGTTCACTGCCATATTGCCAAACAACCTCCTGCAATAAACAGCAAAGAAATCCCGCAGGGGGTGTCGGATATTGTCATGAAGCTGATGGCAAAAAATGCCGAAAAACGCTATCAAAGTGCCTTGGGATTGAAGCATGACTTAGAAATTTGTCTGGCTCAATTACAAGAAACGGGTAACATTGAGACGTTTGTATTAGGAACGCGGGATATTACAGACCGTTTCCTCATCCCCGAAAAGCTATATGGCAGAGAAACTGAAGTTGCTAATCTATTAGCGGCATTTGAACGAGTCAGCGCAGGCAATACAGAAATGATGCTAGTGGCAGGTTTTTCTGGCATTGGCAAAACGGCAGTGGTGAATGAAGTTCATAAGCCGATCGTTCGTCAACGCGGTTATTTTATTAAAGGCAAATACGACCAATTTCAGCGTAATATTCCCTTTTCGGCTTTTGTGCAAGCATTTCGGGATTTGATGGGGCAGTTGCTATCAGAATCGGACGCTCAGTTACAAACTTGGAAAACCAAGATTTTGTCAGCAGTTGGAGACAATGGGCAAGTCTTGATCGAGGTAATTCCTGAATTAGAACGCATCATTGGCATTCAACCTCCTGCACCAGAATTGTCGGGAAGTGCTGCACAGAATCGCTTCAATCTGCTAATGCAGAAATTTGTGCAAGTCTTTACCACAGCCGAACATCCCTTAGTGATGTTTTTGGACGATCTACAGTGGGCGGATGGCGCATCTTTGAAGTTATTACAACTGTTGATGGAGGATACGGGGCATTTATTGGTGTTGGGTGCTTATCGAGATAATGAAGTCTCCCCCGTTCACCCGTTTATCTTGACGGTGGATGAGATTGTCAAAGCTGGAGCGACGGTGAATACTATTACGCTGCAACCGTTAGGTTTAGCGGATATGAATCAGTTGGTGGCACATACGCTGATTTGCGATTTGCCTCTGGCTCAACCTTTGACAGAATTGGTGTATCAAAAAACTAAGGGTAATCCCTTCTTTGCCACCCAGTTCCTCAAAGCATTACATGACGATCGCCTGATTACCTTTGATGAGAATATACGGTATTGGCAATGCGATATTGCTCAAGTCAAAGCTTTAGCTATCACTGATGATGTGGTAGAGTTTATGGCACTGCAATTGCAGAAGCTACCGATCGCAACTCAGGCTGTACTGAAGTTGGCGGCTTGTATTGGAGCGCAGTTTGATTTAGATACTTTAGCGATCGTTTCAGAAAAATCACCCGAAGAAACGGCGGCTGATTTGTGGAAAGCCCTGCAAGAAGGCTTGCTTATCCCCACCACCGAAGTCTATAAATTCTTCACCCAAAGTGACGATATCGCCACTGTCAACCAAATTGCTGCTAATGCCAATTACAAATTCCTGCACGATCGCGTCCAGCAAGCTGCTTATTCTTTAATTGCTGCTGACCAAAAACAGGCAACTCACCTGAAAATCGGGCAACTGTTGCTCCAAAATACCCCAATTCAAGAACGGGAAGAGCAGATTTTTGCTATTGTCAACCAATTGAATATAGGATGGGAGTTAATTTTTCAACCAGCGGAACTCGAAGAACTAGCGCGGTTGAACTTGACGGCAGGACGGAAAGCAAAAGCCTCCACAGCTTATGCAGCAGCAGTGAAATACCTAAGTATGGCGATGGATTTGCTCTCAGGCGATCGCTGGGAAACTCAGTATGATTTGACCCTAGACATCTTTGTAGAAGCGGCAGAGGCCCAATATCTCAATATCAATTTCGCTGCCGCCAATACTTTATTTGAATTGGTGTTGCAGGAGGGAAAAACGCTGCTCGATCGCATCCCAGCTTACGAACTCAAGATGCAAGTTCACATCGCGCAACACCAATTTAACGATGCCATTGACACGGGATTGCACGCATTAGAACTACTAGGCTACCCCGTTAATCTGAACGAGCAGGACTTTTTGGTGGAACTGCCCGCTATAGAAGAGCTGGAAGATTACCCGATAATGACCGATCGGGCACAACTAGCAGCCATGCGGATTCTTCAAGCCAGTTTGACTTCCGTTTTCGCAGGTAGACCGCAAATTCTGCTGCCAGTAGTCCTGACACAAGTGAAACTGTGTATCAAATACGGTTACTCTCCGCTGGCATCAAGTACCTATGCCTGGTACGGCACCCTGCTGTGTGGCGGGCTTGGCAATATCGATCTCGGATATCAGGCAGGGCGACTGGGGCTGCAACTGCTTGATGCTAGGGATAACAAAGTCGTCACCTACAATATGTTCTATTCCTTCATCCAGCACTGGAAGGAGCCTGTACGAGAAAGCCTATCTCCCCTCGTTGAGGGCTTCCAGAGCGGTCTGGAAAGCGGAAACAACGAATATGCTGGCTACTGTGCCACCAACTACTGCTTCTACAAATTCTTGGTAGGAGAAAACTTGGAAACGCTTGAACAAGAACAGGTAAAATACCAAGACTTGTTGTTGAAGTTGAAACAGGAACACGCCATCTGTTTGTCTCAGATATGGCATCAACTGTTGTTAAATCTGTTGGGGAAGGCAGCAAATCCACTCAAGTTAATGGGTGAGAGTTTTGATGAATCAACTATGTTTCCCCGCCTCCATGCCGAGAACAGCCACTACGCCCTGTTTATGGGCTATTTAGCCAAGACAATTTTGTTCTATTTGTTGGAAGAGTTCGACCGAGCAGTTGATAGTGCCGCTAATGGAGTCAAACACTCTGGCGCAGGCGCAGGCGCTGAATATTTTGTCACCCTGCACTTATACCAATCGCTGGCACTGCTGGCGAACTATTCTAACGTCGATTCGGAAGAGCGATCGCACTACCTAAGTCAGGTTGATGCCAATCAGGAAAAAATGCAGCTTTGGATGCAGCACGCTCCGATGAACTACGACCATAAATACTATTTAGTTGAAGCTGAAAAACATCGCGTTTTCCATCAAAAAACAGAAGCCATAGAATTCTATGACCTGGCGATCGCAGGAGCCAAAGAAAACGCATATCTTCAAGAAGAAGCCCTCGCCAACGAATTAGCTGCCAAGTTCTACCTTGACTGGGGCAAAGAAAAAGTTGCTGCAAGCTATATGCAGGAGGCATATTACTGTTATGCCCGTTGGGGAGCACTAGCCAAGGTTGAAGACTTAGAACAACGCTATCGCCAATTACTTCAGCCTATCCTGAATCAGCCAAAACTTCGCTTTAATCCTCTAGAGACGCTGGCAACGATTAGCCACTCTTCGCAGACTTCCAGTAATAGCAGCACCAGTATTTCCGATGCCCTGGATTTCGCATCTATTGTGCAAGCTGCTCAAGCTTTATCCAGTAAAATTCAGATTGATGAATTGCTCGACACCCTCAACCAAATTATTTTGAAAACTTCTGGGGCCGAAACTTGTGCTTTGCTACTCCCCAATCGGGATGAATGGCAAATCCGGGCAATAACTCACATCAATCCAGATAACGAGTTACCCACAACCCTGCTGCAAACCCAACCTCTAGATGGCTCGGTGGTGATTCCCCTCAAGCTGGTTTATTATGTCAAACACACCCTGGAAACTGTGGTTATTGAAGGTGGCAAGACCGATATTCCCGGTTTAATGAATGACTGTACGCTCCAGTATCACTCTCAGAGTATGCTATGTACTCCGATTCTCGATCGCGGGAGCTTAGTTGCGATACTCTATCTCGAACATAGCTCGACAAAAGGAGTGTTTACTCGCGATCGTCTCCTCATCCTCAACTTCCTCTGCACTCAGGCTGCCATTTCCTTAGAAAATGCGCGATTGTATCAGCAAGCCCAGGACTACGCCCACCAGGTGGAACAATCACAACTGCAATTAGTGCAGAGCGAAAAAATGTCGGCGTTGGGGAATTTAGTGGCCGGGGTTGCCCATGAAATTAATAATCCCGTCGGATTTATTTCTGGCAATATTCATGAAGCGATCGCCGCCGTCAAAGATATTACAGAATACTTGCAACTCTATCAAGAAAAATTTCCCAGTCCGGGTGAGGAGATTGAAGAAAAAGCTGAAGAGAGCGATATCGAATATCTCTTAGAAGATTTACCCAAAATGTTGAATTCGATGCAAGTCGGGTGCGATCGCATTCAAGGTATCAGCACCAGTCTTCGTACCTTCTCCCGCGCCGACAAAGATTACAAAGTTCCTTTCAATATTCATGACGGAATTAACAGTACGATTTTGATTCTCAAACACAGATTGAAAGCGAACGAACAGCGTCCAGCGATTGAAGTTGTCAAAGACTACGGGAACTTGCCCTCAGTGGATTGCTTCCCCGGACAATTAAATCAGGTGTTTATGAATATATTGGCAAATGCCATTGATGCACTGGAAGAATCAAATCGGGAACCGAGTTTAGAGAAGATTAAAGCCCCAGCCCATTGCATCACGATTCGCACAGAAAGACAGTCTAAGGAGTGGGTAACAATTCGCATTTATGACAACGGCCCAGGGATAGCAGATGAGATAAAAGGTCATATTTTTGACCACTTATTTACAACGAAAGGTGTGGGTAAAGGCACGGGATTGGGTTTGGCGATCGCACGGCAGATTGTAGTTGAGAAACACTCTGGTATGCTCGAAGTCAACTCAACTTTAGGTAGAGGTACAGAATTTATAATTTCACTGCCATGTTGAGCATTACCTTGGTAATTTATATCGTTTCCGGTTGCATCGGAATGATTTAACCGCAGAGGGCGCAGAGAACGCAGAGGGAGAGAATACAGAGATGAATAATTCCGATGCTACCGGATTTGATATTATAGCCAATTTGGGGATTTTTCTTGAAACTTAAAAGTTTTTTACACCCCACTTTACAATTTATAGGGAGCGATAACTTTTGCCAAATTCTTGATTCTTCCGTCGCACTAATTCATAAAGGAATCTCGATCGCAAATTCCGTACCTTCTCCTACGGTGGAACGGCAGATCAAGGCTCCGGCGTGTTTTTCCGCGACAATTCGGTAACTGATGGCTAACCCCAAACCAGTGCCTTTTCCCATCGGTTTTGTCGTGAAAAACGGGTCAAATAATCGGCTACGCACGTCTTCTGTCATGCCGATCGCATTATCGGAAATGCGGATGCAAATACTATTTTCGTTCAGGGCTTCTGTGCGAATGCTAATAGTTGGTTTCCAATCGTCGCCGACGGCTGCCGCTCGCCTTTTTTGGTTGCAAGCATCTTCCAAGGCGTCAATACTGTTGCTAAGCAGGTTCATAAATACCTGATTTAGCTGACCTGCATAACATTCAATTAAAGGGATTTTACCATAATTTTTGATTATTTGAATTTCGGGATAGTCGCCTCTGGCGCGCAGTTTGTTGTGCAAAATTAGGAGCGTATTGTCTATGCCTTCGTGAAGGTTGGTAGGCTTTTTTACCGAGTCGTCTAAACGCGAGAAATTTCGCAAGCTCAGAACTATTTCGCGAATGCGATCGGCTCCCATTTTCATCGAAGATAATATTTTGAGTAAATCTTCTCTCAGAAATTCTAAATCGATATTGTCAATACATTCTTGAACTTCTACCACGGGCTGAGGATAGTGTTTTTGGTAAAGTTCCACAAGCTGCAACAAATCTCGGATATATTGGCTGGCGTAGGAAATATTGCCGTAGATAAAACTGACAGGGTTATTAATTTCGTGAGCTACTCCCGCTACCATTTGACCGAGACTTGACATTTTTTCGGTATGAATTAGGTGAGCTTGAGTTTCTCGAAGTTCTTTGAGAGCGATTTCTAGCTGCTGGGCTCTGTTGTTGGCGATCGCCTCGGAGAGCCGCAAAGCATCCTCCGCTGCTTTGCGCTCTGTTATGTCAAAAATGGCGCCGTTGAGGGATAAAACTTTACCGTCTGCGTTGAAAATGGCTTGACCTTTCTCTACAACCCACCGCACATTTCCGTCGCAGTGAATTAGGCGATATTCGATGATGTAAGGTTGTTTTGTCTTAATAGCTTGAGCGATAATTGTCTCGATCTGCTCAACGTCATCGGGATGAACTATACTCGGAAAAGCCTGCACCGGTTTTTGCATAAAGTTAGCAGCAGGATAGCCGGAAATAGCTTCTATGCCATTACTGATAAAAGTTAGGATCGATCGCCCTGCAGCACTGCACCGATAAACCGCACCGGGAATGTTAGAAACTAATGACCTAAATTCTTCTTCTCTTTCTCGCAAAGCTGCCTCAATCCGCTTGCGTTCGCTAATGTCGCGAGCAAACGCGCACTGATATTCTTTGCCGTTAAATTCCAAATGGTCGATCGTAATTTCTACCGGAAAAATGCGACCGTACTTAGTGAGGTGGTGAACTTCAATATTAACCGAACCGCAGCGTTTTAAGACTTTCCAGTGCAAACTCCAAGCAGTTTGGGGAAAATCTGGATTGATGTCGTGCACCGTCATCGAGAGCAATTCTGCTTCAGAATATCCCAATGAAGTGCAAGCAGCGTCGTTGACGTACAAAAATTTACCGTCGGGCCCGATCCAGAATATCGCATCTGCCGATCGGTCGATCGCAAATTGAGTCAGTTGCAACTTTTCCTCAACCCGGTGGCGATCGGCAATTTCTTTTTCTAACTGTTGGTTAAGCGAATTAAGAGCTAAAGTGCGATCGACAATAGTATCTGAAGGGTAAAGATCGATCGATTGTTTTGCCAATTCTCCTTTCTCGATATCATGTTGGGGCTGATTTTGTTCTAACTGTTTTAACGAGATTTGTGGAAATTTTTCTTTTTGATTTAAACCAGACTCGGCAAGTGCTTTTGGCATGAGGGCGAGGGCGATTGCGGCTAAAAGCCAAGAAATCAAAGCACTTGTAGCTTTGAGAGTTACCGACAGCCAATATATGGAATGCCAAAGCGTCCAAACTTCCGTCAATTTAGCAGCGCCCCAGGCAAAAAAAACAACCGCAAACAGCCGGAAAATCTTGCGGTGAGAACCTTGGCGGGTAAAAAAAACTAAAGATAGGGCGATCGAGCAATAAGCCAGTGCCGTCAGCGAGTCAAAAACAGCGTACAGTCGCAACTCCGGCACCACGTTGGAGGCTAGTGTAGAAGATAAAGCAAGTGTTGAAAAAAAAATTGTTAATTGTTCTTGCATAAAGTTCAAGAAAAAATTATCTGTACCAATGCAAATCTGAGCAAATCTAATTATTTGATTTCGGCTAGTGAAATATTTACATAATTATATACTTTTTTCATTTTTTATGAAACAGCTATTTTTTCAGGAAATGTCAAAACTGTCGAGGTGGGGCCCTGGGAAGGAAGCTTTGCCCAAGTATGAGCAATGGGGAGGGTCACGGCTAGCAACGCTGACGTTGCTCCCTGTGACGGAATACATAGGTTCGCCTACTTATTGCTTCCGAAACATTTAAATTGTTAATGATCGCTATTAAATTTTCTTTTAGATGACTTAAGCAGTGAGCCAGGGGTTTTTAACCCCTGGCTCACAGATGGACTAGCAGACTTTTAAGGCAGAGAAAATCTCAATTTTTCCGCTGGCAATCCACAATTAAGCACCGCCCAGCGCCCAATGCACCAAAGTGCGAACTCCAAAACCGGTAGCGCCAGGGCCATTGTAGCCATTTTCTTTGTCAGTCCAAACCGGGCCGGCAATATCTAAATGCGCCCAAGCAGTATCCTTTACAAACTGCTTCAAAAATAGCGCCGCCGTAATCGAACCGCCGGGACGCGGGCCTGTGTTTTTCATGTCGGCGTGCAATGCTTTCAAGCCTTCAAAATATTTTTCTTCCATCGGCATTCGCCAAAATTTTTCGCCGGCCAATTCTGAGGCGGCGACTATTTCGCCGGCGACGCTATCTTGAGGACTCCACAAACCCGCGATATCGTCGCCTAAAGCAATTACGCAGGCCCCGGTTAGAGTTGCTAAATCTACAATTGCGTCAACTCCCAATTTATCAGCAAATACCAAAGCATCAGCCAGGGTTAAACGACCTTCAGCGTCGGTATTGTTGACTTCAATTGTTTTGCCGTTGGAAGCTGTGAGGATGTCTCCTGGGCGCATGGCGCGGCCGCTGATCATGTTTTCAGTGACGGCGCTGATAAAGTGAACTTCCACATCGGGTTTGATGTGTCCGATTGCCTTTGCCGCTCCGAAAGTAGCCGCAGCGCCGCCCATATCTACTTTCATCATTTCAATGCCGCTGCCCGCACCTTTGATGTTCAAACCGCCAGAATCAAAGGTCAATCCTTTGCCCACAATTGCTATTTTGCGGCGCGGTGTGCCTTCTGGTTTGTAAGTTAAGTGGATGAATTTAGGCGGTAAATCCGATGCTAGGGCAACGCCGAGAAAGGCTCCCATGCCGAGTTTTTCGCAGTCTTCCCGCTCCAATATTTCTAATTCTAAACCGCATTCGGCAGCTAGACTTTGAGCGGTTTCTGCCATTGTAATCGGGGTGACAAAATTTGCCGGCGCTGCGACTAATTCCCGTGCTAAAATGACTCCGGCAGTGATTTGGCGGGCGCGGGCGATCGCACTTTCGGTACCGGCAAAACCGAGCAAATGAATTTGTTCGAGTTGCGGGCTTTTGTCTTCCTTTTCCGATTTGAAACGGTTGTCTTGATTCAGGGAGAGTTCTACACCTTCGGCGATGGCGCTTGCTGTAGAATCCGGCGCGTTTTTCCACACCGGAAAGCTAATTCCGAGGGTTTTGCATTTCTCTTTTTTGGCTAACTTGGCGCAAACGCCCGCAGCTTGCCGCACGGTGTCTAATTTTAAGTCCTCTGTTTTGCCCAAACCGACGATCGCAATTTTGCGAATGGGATTATTGCCGCCGACGCGGGTGATGGCGCTTGTGCCCACTTTGCCCTTAAAATCTACTTCCAGTAGCAGCTCTTTCAAAGTGCCTGCAAGCTTTTCATCTAATTGTGCCAGCTCGCCGGTGAGTTCCAAGCCGTCCTCAAATAGACCAATTGCCAGGGCGTCTCCTGTCCAAACAGAGCGGGGCGTATCGGTGACTAGAAATTCCATGTTTTGATTTACACTTTAGATTTTAGATTTTTGATTGTACTTTGTACTGGGTGGTTTGGGCTTTTTTCTTGGTGCGGGGAAATAGATCGATCGCACAAATTCTCCGCTCCGCATCGAAATAAATTCTGCTACTATATCAGCCAAGTCCGCCTGCGATCGGATCTTCCACCAATCTCAATCATCTGTTTGGGGGTCGGCTGTCCGTTTTTGCCCCACTATTAACATTTATTTCTCCTTGAACAGGCATCCTGCCTGTGATGGCGTAGAACACCCATCCTGCCTCTGATGGCTCTTGACAAACGATCGGTTCTCTATATCTTATTCTCTTAAATTTTCCCATGCTAAAACGACGCCGGGCCCGATTTTCTGTTTTAATCAGCGTTTCAGTTTGCGTTATTGCGATCGGCTCTTTGGTTGCTGCGATGAAATGGATGGGTTTTGGCTCGGTCCAGAAGGCTCAGCAGCCCCAGAATGCAGCGAATTCCGAATCGGAAGTCAAGATGCTGGTGTCGCTGTCACCGAGCGAGCGATCGGCGAAATTAGTTGAACTCGCAGCTAGTCAGTCTGCAAGTACGAACCCGCAGCAGCCAATCTCCCCTCAAAGCCGCGCCCGCTACCTGCTTGCCAGCGATTTAATCCAGCAAGGAAATGCGGCCAAAGCATTAAAATTATTGGACAAATTAGAGCAAGAATATCCGGTTTTAGCTGCTCACATTGCCCTAAAAAGGGCGCAAGCTTACCAATTAAGCGGCGACAAAGGCAAAACTCAAAAAGCTTGGCAGGAACTGCTCAAAAACTATCCGAACGACCCGGTAGCAGCAGAAGCTTTATATGTTTTAGGCCAGTCAAAACCGGAATATTGGCAACAGGCAATTACTGAATTTCCTGGTCATCCCCGCAGCGTAGAAATTGCCCTCCGCAAGTTAAAAGAAAATCCCAATCAGCCGAAGTTGATGCTGCTCGTAGCAAAACACGGTCATTATGTCAAAGATTACGGGACAATTTTGGAACAACTGGTGCAGCGAAACAGCGCCTCTTTGAAACCGGAAGATTGGGAAGAAATTGCCTTTGGCTATTGGGAAAAACAAAATTACGGCAAAGGAGCTATTGCTTACGGGAAAGCTCCCCGCAACGCCAAAAATCTTTACCGCAAAGCTCGCGGTTTGTGGCTAGACGGAAAAATCCCGGAATCGAGAATTGCCTATCAAGAATTAGTGCGCGAGTTTCCCGATGCCGAAGATACTGGTTTGGGTTTAATTCGCCTGTCGCGGCTGAGCGAACCCAAAGAAGCGATCGTTTTGCTCGATCGAGTTATTAGCAAATTCCCCAATTATGCCCCCGAAGCTTTGTTAGATAAATCCCAACTTCTCGACAAAGCAGGCAGCGGTCAATCCGCCTCAGATACCCGCAAGTTGCTATTGACAAAATACAATAATTCTGATAAAGCAGGCGAATTGCGGTGGACGATCGCCCAGCAGTTTGCCAAAGGCGGAGATTTAAAATCAGCTTGGCAGTGGGCGAGAGAATTAACCACCCACAATCCCGACAGCGAACAAGCTCCAGAAGCAGCATTTTGGGTCGGGAAATGGGCACAGCAACTCGGCCGCCAACAAGACGCTAAGACTGCATTTGACTACACGATCTTACGCTATCCAGAATCATATTTTGCGTGGCGATCGGCTGTACTTCTCGGCTGGCCCGTAGGCGACTTTACCACAGTCCGAGATTTGTCTCCCAATGTAGTGCGGCCGCCTCAGCGCCCCGAACCAACCGCCGGTTCTCCTGCGTTGAAAGAGCTCTATCAATTAGGTCAAGATAGAGATGCTTGGACGCTGTGGCAAGTAGAATTTATCGACCGCGTAGAACCAAGTATTGCCGAACAGTTTACCGACGGTTTAATGCGAGTAGCAGTCGGAGACAATTTAGACGGTTTGTGGATGGTTGGGAGTTTGCGGCAGCGCGATAAACCCGATGATAGAACCCAATACCTGGAGCTCAGACAGCAACCGATTTATTGGCAAGCACTTTATCCTTTTCCTTACTTAGAAACCATTGTCAAATGGTCGCAAGATCGCAAAATAAATCCAGTATTAGTAACAGCATTAATCCGCCAAGAATCGCGCTTTATGCCCGCCATAAAATCATCAGTTGGCGCCACCGGTTTAATGCAAGTAATGCCGGAAACAGCAGCTTGGGTTGCTCAACAAATCAGCCTCAAAAAGTATTCATTGGAGAATGTGGACGACAACGTTAAACTCGGTACGTGGTATTTGGATCACACTCACGACGAGTACAAGAATAACTCGATGTTAGCTGTGGCGAGTTACAATGCCGGGCCAAATGCAGTAGCAGATTGGTTGAAGAGGTTTAGTTTTAGTGATCCGGATGCTTTTGCGGAAAAGATTCCGTTTCCTGAAACGAAAGGATACGTGAAATCGGTGTTTGAGAATTACTGGAATTATCTGCGGATTTACAATCCAGAAGTTAATCAGTTGATGAGTGAGCATTATGCGGCTGCTCAGAAAAAAGCAAAGTGAATTATTCGTGGTGTGGGGGCGGGTTTATCTAAATTGTTGGTAATTGTTAGATATTTTTGGTGGAACCCGCCCCTACAAAATATGGT
>NZ_JAUBOV010000125.1:13141-13235 GCF_036700405.1 Microcoleus sp. T3_D1 | reverse complement strand
CAAGAACAGGCTTTTCGGCCTGTTCCACAAGAAAATTCACTCTTTGTGGAACAGGCCGAAAAGCCTGTTCATAAAAGACTTATTAACAATAATG
>NZ_JAUBOV010000125.1:0-13041 GCF_036700405.1 Microcoleus sp. T3_D1 | reverse complement strand
AGATGCCTGTTCCACAAGAAAATTCACTCTTTGTGGAACAGGCCGAAAAGCCTGTTCATAAAAGACTTATTAACAATAATGCAACATCGCAAGATGCCTGTTCCACAAGAAAATTCACTCTTTGTGGAACAGGCCGAAAAGCCTGTTCATAAAAGACTTATTAACAATGATGCAACATCTCATATCTTATTCGACTACCTGAGATTCCACACGCCTGTATTTACCCGCCAAACGTTCTCGACGCTGGCGGCGGTTATCAGCTTCAAATATGGCGATTAATTCATCCAGGTTTAGAGTCAAAGCGTCCAACTGTTGGCAGACTTCACGCATCTTTTCAACGTGTCGCTTTCTGGTTTCAGCGTCGGGGATTCTAGGTTGTTGATTCATGACAAATTCCAATCCATTTTGATTTCTCGGATAGTTGCTTCTGAGGCATCGACAGCCGCCTCTGTTTGTTCTATCGTTCTATACAGAAAGTTTAACGTATCCGCAGTCGCAGCGGGTTGAGATTCTGCTACCTGCTGCAAAAGCCTGTACAAACGATTGTAAGGGTTTCTCAACCTTTCCTTAACATTATCCAGAGATTCTAGTTCGGGGAGTGTCGCTTCTGTCTCGCCAAACTGCTGCATTAAAATGTATTCTGTAGCGGTTGTCTCGTTGAGGATTTCCACTAGCCGCTGCTGCAAGGTAAAAATTGTGTTCAGGATGTCATCATGTAGCTTTGCCATTGTCCTTAATTTTTAGGGATAACAACTTAACACAATATATCAGAATGTTTACTTCCTCTCATTTTAGTTTTAATCGAGAGCGATATCAGTCCAAATTTACTACCTTTAAATTTGCGTTCCATGCTTCGCCAATAACGCACTTCCATAAGCAGCCGCAGTATGAATTGGCGTTACTACAGGCACTTTTAAATAACGCTTTCTAATCGCACTCCAAACCGAATTTTTTGCCCCGCCGCCAGCAGTATAAACTTTTGTCAAAGGAGTTGCACCCAATTCTTGCAATAATTGATATCCCCGCGCTTCAATCCGCGCTATGCTTTCTAGCAAACCGTGCAGAAATTCCACTGAATCAGTGGGACGCGGTTCGAGTCGGGGCGGCAAATTCGGGTCATTAATCGGAAAGCGATCGCCCTTTTTCAACAATGGGTAATAATCCAGCAAACTCTCTTGTTCGGGAGCAATTAGTGTGCTATAATTCTGTAACTCAACATCAGTAAAAAAGTGTCGCAGCACCGCACCTCCGGTATTAGAAGCACCTCCAACTAACCACAAATCCCCTGCCAGGGCGGGCACGGGGGCACCGCCCCTACAAAAGGGGGGGAAACGATGACTGTAAATCCCGTATCTAGAATCATCTACGCGGGTATGACTTAACAGTTTGACTGCTAGTGTAGAACCGAGAGAAGTTACTGCTTCCCCCGGAGAATTGACACCGCTTGCTAAAAATGCTGCAATGCTATCGGTTGTGCCAGCACAAATCATACAATCGCGGGGAAAACCGAAGCGATCGCCCACTTGAGCTCTCACTTCCCCCACAGGCGTGCCCGGTGCGACAACTTGTGGCAATTCAGGAGTTGCAGCGCCCGCAATTCCCTCTATCAGCCAATTCGGATAGCACAAAGTATCAACATCGAAACCGAGTTTCAAAGCATTGTGATAGTCGCTAATTCCTAATTTCCCGTGTAGCAGAAATGCCAGCCAGTCAGCTTGATGCAGGAAAACCGTAGGGGCGGTGCCCCCGTGCCCGCCCTCCTGCCACCAGCCGTGCCCGCCCTCCTGCCACCAGCCGTGCCCGCCCTCCTGCCACCACAGGAGTTTTGCCAGACTCGATGTAGCGCTCAATACTGTGTGGTTATCCGGCGCGATCGCCCGCAACCTCTCTGTCACCGCTGCACCGCGCGCATCATTGTATAAAATCGGCTCGCATACGGGTATACCGTCGGTATTGCACAGCATGACAGTGGAGGATGTGCCGTCAAGGGCGATCGCCCTTACCTGATTGCGGATTGTTCGGGGAATTTGCTCAATTAAATCCCACAGCGCATTTTGCCACAGCGAGGGCAATTCAGGCTGTTGCTGCCCCTTGTTAGCAAAAGTATATTCAGTCTCACAATGTACTGTACCCTGGGAGTCTATGACAGTCGATCGAGCGCCCGTGGTGCCGAAATCTATTCCCAAATAAAGATTCATTTGCCACTCCCGCGAATTTTCCTATATCTCAGAAACCGGGTTTTTTTACGAAAATCTTTCGTTGTCACCCACAGATTAGGTAAAAAACCCGGTTTCTTTGGCATTAGTGCGTAAGTTCATGGCTTAAGCATGGGGGCTAGAAACCCGGTTTCTACGAGTTTTGCGTTGAGTGACGAGAAATCTAGAAAGAAACCGGGTTTCTGAGATTATCGTGCTTCTACATAGTCACAAAGCGTAGTTGGTTCGGGAATCGGTAAACCTTCTTCTCGCAATCCTTCTAAGTGAAATTCGATCGCTTCTTTAATTTGCTGCTGTACTTCCGCAAGGGTAGCGCCTGTGGCTGCACATCCGGGTAAATCTGGTGGATATGCTGAATAATTATTGGGTGTTTTTTCAATGACAATGGCATAACGCATTAGTTGAGATCCTCATCTTTATGATTGGTTTCGACTTCGTTAGGTTCTTCTTGCTCTTTGACTTCTCTCAATAGAGCTTGTTTGAGAATATTATTGAATGTACCCGGCGCCAAATCGTCAGAGAGTTTACCAGGAACTGTAACTAAACCGGATTTGGTAGGATGTTTGTACTGGCGGTGACTCCCTCGTGTTCTAGCGAGATACCAAGCGTCTGCCTCTAGTTGTTTAATGATATCTCTGACTTTTGTTGGCATTTATTATTAATGTAACTAGCAGGTACTGAAATGACGAAAAACCTATAACTTCGTAGAAAAAAGTCCTTAAAAAAATGCTTAACAAAGGGCTGAAATCGCTAGAGATTACAGCTTACATTTCTCGATGCGAGAGAAGAGAACCAAACCCCACCACCCCACCAAACCAAACCCCACCTGCACGCAACAACGAACCCACGGTAGGTGGCCCTCTGGTGCTTGCAGATTAAAGGTTAAATCATCGTACTCCAACCAATCTTTCCTCCCCTTTTTCCTCTTTCGCCAACCGACGTGATCGCCTAGCTTCTTTTCAGTATCCCAATCAACTTTGCCGCCCACTTCCAACCAAATTTTTTTCTGGACACTAAAGCCGAAACGATCCTGACTGTATTTTACCCACAATTGGTCGATCGTCCGTAAATCATCGCAAGGAAAATTATCAATTGAGTCAGTATCAAAATAATCTTCCTTCTCCCGTCTCGCAGCTTTCAGCATTACCTTTATTGTTTCCTGATCCGCCTCTTTCCACTTTCCTGCTGCTAATAAATCCCGGAGACGAGTATAGTCAACACCCTGCGCTGATTTAAGCGAGTCTGGTGGCGTTGCTGGTGGAGGTGTTTGAGCTGATAATTGAGGTAATCGAGTACCAATATCCTGCAAAACTTCAGTAGCAGATTGATAACGTTTTTTAATAGCAGGTTGTATCATTTTATCTAAAATCTGACCCAGTTCCGAACTGACAGATGTTTTTAAATGTTCTCGCCACACCCAATCAAACTCGCTATCATCGAATAAATCTATTGGCTCAACATCAGTTAACAGACACAGACAACTTACACCCAGACTATAAATATCACTAGCATGAACGGCTTTGCCGTTGGCTTGTTCGGGTGCGGTATATCCAGCCGTCCCGATCCGCGTTCCCGTTACTGCTAAAGCCGTTTTTGTCGCATATTTCGCCGCACCAAAGTCAACTAAAACCAGTTGCCCATCTTGTCTGAGAATAATATTGTCGGGCTTGATATCTCGGTGAATGACTTGGCGAGAGTGAATAAACTCAAATACTGGCAATAAATTATTAAGCAAATTGCGAATCTGCGTTTCAGTAAAATATCTCTGAGATTTTAATGCTTGAGCTAAATTTTCACCGTCGATGAACTCTTGGACTAAATACTGGCGTCCATCTTGACTAAAATATGCTAATAATTCTGGAATTTGAGGATGTTTCCCTAACTGTTCTAAGCGTACTGCTTCAAGCTCAAATAACTCAGTAGCTTTCTGGATACTAGAAGTGCCTTGAAATTGGGGGTAAAATTGTTTAATAACGCAGGGAGGTTTTGAGGGTTTATACTCGTCAATAGCTAGAAAAGTGCGCCCAAATCCCCCTTGTCCAATAATTTTTTGGGCTCCGTAGCGATCGCCCAATAGCAGTTTATTGCCGCATTTTTGACAGAATTTTGTATAGCCAGACTGGTTTTGGAATAGGCAATCCGGGTTGAGACACTGGCTCATAAAAGATGCTTAGAGATTAGAGATTAAAGCTCTGGATGCGATGCCAGCGGACATGGTGTTAAATGTGGAACAGCAGAGCCGGGTAAGGACATGGCATTGCCTTTCATCGTGTCAACTTAAGTCTGAAACCTTTGATATCTCTCGCTTTTATCCGAGGCCAGATCCCCCTAAATCCCCCTTAAAAAGGGGAGTAGGGGTTGACTTTAATCGGACTCTTGTCCCCCCCTTCTTAAGGGGAGTAGGGGTTGGCTAGGGGGGATCTGGCCTCGGCGATAAACAGCAGTCTATGACTACGTTTGACCTTAAGTTGAGACTAATAGGCACTGCCTAAGTCCCCACTCAAAACTCGTTAAACTTTTGTCCCGCACTCAGGACAAAACTTATTGCTCGAAACATTCTTAGCGCCGCAACTCGGACAATAAACCAACTCCGCAGATTGCAACTTGCTACGTTCGGGCAAACCAACCATTTGAGCGTTGCTCTTACCTGGAACTACCATCGGATAGCAGTTTTCGTCCCTCGTCACCTTGACGTTCATCAGCACCGGGCCCTCGTGAGCGAGCATTTGAGCGATCGCATCTTTGAGTTCCTCCGGTTGCGAAACCAGCATCCCCTTCACGCCATAAGCTTCAGCCAGCATCACAAAATCCGGCATCCCCACAGTCATATTCGACGAGGAATAACGCTCCCCGTAGAAGGCCTGCTGCCACTGCCGCACCATACCTTGCCAGCCGTTATTTACAATCACAATCTTGACATTAATGCCGTATTGTGTTAGTGTTCCCAGCTCTTGAATATTCATTTGCACGCTAGCATCGCCAGCAATACAAATCACTTGCTCATCGGGTAGCGCCATTTTCGCGCCCATAGCAGCCGGCACCCCGAAACCCATCGTGCCCAAACCAGCGCTCGAAATCCAGCGGCGCGGCCCGTTGTTCAAGAATTGAGCCGACCACATTTGATGTTGACCGACATCTGTTGTGTAGTAAGCATCCGGCGCTTGAGTCGCCAACTCGGAAATCACCTCTTGCGGAGACAAAATGTCTGGGTAATGAGGCACAACTAACGGATAGTCCTGTTTCCACTGATCGATCCTGTGCAGCCATTCCGCAGTCTGTCCGGCCTTCCCCGAAACTCCAGTTTCCCGACAGCGGCGCAGCAAATCGATCAAAACTTGGCGGACATCTCCGACAATCGGCACGTCAGGGCCGCGATTTTTGCCTACTTCCGCAGGGTCGATATCGATGTGAATCACCTTTGCGCGCGCGGCAAACTCGTCTAATTTGCCCGTCACGCGATCGTCAAACCTCGCCCCGACAGCAATCAGCAAATCGCACTCGGTAACGGCAAAATTAGCGTAAGCAGTGCCGTGCATCCCCAGCATTTTCACCGACAAAGGATGGTTTTCGTCAAAGGAACCTTTGCCCATCAGCGTTGTCGTCACCGGCAATTGGAAAAGTTCGGCCAGTTCCTTAATTTCCTCGTGGGCCCCCGCCGCGATCGCCCCGCCCCCGACATAAAGCAAAGGACGCTTTGCTTCCTTCAGCAAATAGATTGCTTGATTAATTTGCCGGGGATTTCCCTTCACCGTCGGCCGGTAGCCCGGAATTCTCACCGATCCGGGTTCCACGGGCAGATAGTCAAATTCTTCTAAACCCACATCCTTGGGCACGTCAATCAACACCGGCCCCGGCCGCCCTGTACTCGCGATGTGGAAAGCTTCAGCCACAATTCGCGCCATATCTATCGGGTCGCGCACTACATAAGAATGCTTGACAATTGGCAGGGTAATCCCGTAAATATCTGTTTCCTGAAACGCATCAGTGCCGATCGCCGGACGGGGCACCTGACCGGTAATAATAACCATCGGGATCGAATCCATGTGGGCTGTCGCAATCCCCGTCACCAAATTAGTTGCGCCGGGCCCCGAAGTAGCAAAACAAACCCCAACTTGTCCGGTAGCGCGGGCGTATCCGTCAGCCGCGTGAGCAGCGCCTTGCTCGTGTCGCACCAGAATATGTTTGATAGCGCCCGTTTCTTCAGCGCGGTAGAGTTCGTCGTAAAGTGGCAGAATTGCGCCGCCGGGATAACCAAAAATATGCTTTACGCCGTGGCGGATCAAGCTGTCAATCAGAGCAAATCCACCAGTTGCACGTCTGATGGTCACTTTAGTTTTTAGTTGCACAGATTTTCCTTCCTTAAACTAATTATGTTTTTTAATGAAAGCTTTTATAGCTTGTAAAACTATAGTCATCTATTACATGACGTGGGAGGCATGAAGTCCCTCCCCTTTCGCTTTTACTTTGAGCGGATTAACCCGCCTCGGCTGAACTACGCAGCTCCCTATCCCATCGCTAAACGCATTTGGGATTGCTTTTCTCAAAATATTATAAGACCCGTTAGCATCGGCATTAATCATCTGGCTATATGATACTAGCATTGTCTATTGATGTTTACAATCTTAATCATGTTTTATAATACTATAGCCTTTCTCAGAAAGATGAGGTACTCATGGGCATAGGGCATAGGGCATAGGGCATAGGGCATAGGGCATAGGGCATACCTCACCACGCTTGAGAACCGCTATACTTTAATCTCAATAGTCAAACTCTGAAAATTTGACTGCTGATATTTTACAAAAAGTTTGGCGAGCGGGTGGTGTCCGATCGCGAAATGGTGGAACAGTAGAGGCTCAAAAGAAACAGAGGAAATCGCTGTTTCTATGCCGATTTACCGTGATATGACGCTTGTATAGCATTCTTGATACTCCCCACTGATGAATCAGGGGGATTCTTGAATAAGACCACAAAGGGACTTTCAAAGGCGCTATCAATGCGCCTCTACCCACTCAGCATGGACGCATCCAAGCTTTGCGTATACTTTTGGCTTTTTTCGGCTTTCGGAGTCCATCACTTATGCCAGATAGGTACGCTCCACATTTTGATATTTTTTGTCAGTTAAATAGGCTGACTGCTCAAATGCAGTAGTGGCTTACTGTGCCGGAATCTCACCGAAACTAAAATGTTTCAACACGTAGATGGTTATTCTTAGTCGCTGCACTTATCATATCATTGCGACTCCAATTGCGATCCTTCCACGGCGACGGTCGTCGCAGTCGCTTTCCTCCCCATGTCTAAAGCCAGGGGCTTCTCGCTCGTTTTTTGGTGATTCGGCATTCGACAAGAAAAACTAATCGTTTGAGCAATTAAGAACGTCCTAATCATCAGGGCGGTTGCTATGTTATGGATCGATCGCGAAAACCAAGCCCTCTTGCTTCTTCCTTCTTTGCAAAGTTTACAGAACATCCTGCAAGACTTTGCGAGTATGTTTCCAAGCTGCCATGCCCATCACCGAGACCAAAAAGCCCAAACCCAGCAACACGATCCGCAAGCCGAGGTCATCCGAGCCGACGGCTTGGCTGACAGCATCCGTCAGCGGGCCGGTCAGTGCTAAAGGCAAGCTCAGAGCAATATTAATCGCATTGTTCTCCAAGCCAAAAACTTTTCCCTGCATAGATTCTGGAGTTTTTTCTTGAATCAGAGCTTGCATCGGGCCGTTAATTAAGGAAGCCCCAAAACCGAACAGAGCGCTCAATCCGAATCCCACCCATAACAGTCGAGTAAAGGCAAACATTGCTAATACAAAACCCATCATCAAGAAACCGATTAAAGGCAGAGGTTTGTGGTGCATTCGATGACCCCAGTGTCCCAAAAAGGCTGCGCCGAAGACCATTCCGACTCCCGCTGCAGCCAGCAAAAAGCCAAATTGAGTTTCTTTGAGACCTATTTTGCCTGAAAGCGCGATCGCCAGCACCTGAAGCGCCGCAAACACGGAATACAAAATTGTCAACTGCACCATCGCGTTGCTGACAAGGTGATTGTGTTTCAAATACCGCAAACCTTCTTTGAGGTCTTGCCAAGGATGGACGTTTTTGCCACTGCTGCCGGCATGACTTTCTTTGATCCGCATGGTATAGATCAAACCTGCAGATATCAGGTACAGCCCGCCGAGCAAAAACTCTTGAGAAGCTGTTCCGAAGCTGTGTTTGACCCAACTAAACAGCGGTTCGCCGATCGTCATCCCGACAATAATCCCGCCCATTGTGGACGAGGCGAACAGCGCATTTGCTGACATCAGTCCCTCTCGCCCTACGGTCAGGGGGATTGCAGCCTGCTCTGCCGGAGCAAAAAATTGCGTTACGGTAGAGATTAAAAACGTCATCGTCAACAAAACGACAAAAGCTTTGGGCAAAAACGGCAAAGCTACAATCAACGCGGCTCGAATCACGTTGCAGGCAATCAGCATTTGCTTTTTAGAAAAGCGGTCTACGACGATACCGGCGGCCGAACCAAAGACGATCGCCGGCACGGTGTAGGCAATCATCACCGCTGACAGCATAGAATTTTCCTGATTCTGTCCAGGTGTATAACCGCCAGTTTTCACGAGGATAATCAGCAATACGTAAAAGATTTTATCCGCCACTTGGGCCAATAACTGGCCCGTCCACAAGGCGAGGAAGGGGCGATTTCTCAGTAGGGCATCAAGCCCGCTGCGGTCAGGGGGAGGGCTAGCTGGGTGCATAGGAATAGTTTAACTGACCGCCTCTGGCAATTATAGTTTTCAGCAATACGTGCAAATCTCACATAGCAAAGCGGAAACTCGGAAAACTCCTGTCTCCTGGGGTCTTTTTCTGTTTTAGCAGATCGGCGGGGGACGGCTGCTGCAGTCTTCTTAACTCTACCGCGATCGACCGGAGCCGAGATCCCGCGCCCCCGGCAAATCCGAGAATATTGTTAAAGGTTGGCGTGCATTTCATCGCGAGTACAAGATAGGGTAATATACTTGACAAAATACTTGCTGTTGGCCGTGATATTAAAAGATGTCACGCCGCTTAAGTAATATAACGAAGGTACTAACTGTTAGGAGTGAGAAACTTGAAAAAGGTTGAAGCTATTATTCGCCCCTTTAAACTAGACGAAGTGAAAATCGCACTCGTCAATGCTGGTATTGTGGGGATGACTGTTTCTGAAGTTAGAGGTTTTGGCCGTCAGAAGGGCATGACAGAACGCTATCGCGGTTCTGAGTACACCGTTGAGTTCTTGCAAAAGCTCAAGGTCGAGATTGTTGTGGAAAACGATCAGGTTGACATGGTGGTTGATAAAATTATCGCGGCTTCCCGCACGGGCGAGATTGGCGACGGCAAGATTTTCATCTCTCCTGTAGAACAAATTATTCGGATTCGGACTGGGGAAAAGAACTTGGAGGCAATCTAAGATACTGGGGCATTGGGCATTGGCCAAACAGGGCATTGGTAATTGGTCATCGGTAACTAATCATTGCCAACGAAAAACCTCTTTCCTGTTTACTTTTGATACCTAAGTGTCAATATCCAATGCCACAGTTACCCCATGTTTTGGCTTTTTTATTCATTAGGGGTTGACAAGGTTCGCCATTTGTGGTATAAGAGCGTGGAAGGCTCGGCCGCGGTGAGAGTGCGATCGCTTGATATCCGGTGTCATTTCGGCAAAAGTCTGTTGCTGTGCGGGTACGTAGAAAATGGGGTCATATCCGAAACCTCCCGTACCGCTAGGAGTGTGGAGGATTTCGCCGCGGCAAATTCCTTCTACTTGCAAGGCAATTGTACCGTCGGGACGCGCGATCGCGATCGCGCAAACAAATTGTGCTTCCCGGTTTTGTTCGCTTCCCAATTCTTTGAGAAGTCGAGATATCCTGTCAGCATCGGTTTTCCCGTAGCGCGCGGAGTAAATCCCAGGTTGACCGTCGAGTGCATCTACCATTAAACCAGAATCATCCGCGATCGACCATTTGCCCGTTGCTTTTGCGACTTCAGACGCCTTCAAGCAAGCATTAGCAATAAAAGTTTCGCCTGTTTCCTCGATTTCCAACTCTTCCGGTTTGAGCTCCAATTCCCATCCCAAATCCTGAAGATAAACTTGCATTTCCTTGAGTTTACCCGGATTGCCCGTAGCTACAACTAGCAATTTGCGATCGGTCATTATTTCTGTTAAAACTTACGGCTCCATATTAACAAACATATTGGGAAAATGGTTGCAACAAAATTCCCAAAATCTTATCAACCTCTTTAATATAGTATTCAATCGGATCGATATAAACAATAGTTTCCTCCAAAATCAAGAATTTCCAGTTAGTGCCCGTCGTCACTGCCCCGTAAATGCGATCGACCTCAGTGTCTTGGTTGTGATTGAAACATTGGGCCGCTACCATTGCAGCCACGCATTGACCCAAACCGCCAATGATATCTTCCTTTTTTGCCTCAAAAATTGTTATAACCGGAGCACTGATGAACAATTGTTCTGAAGAACCGCTAATAATATAGTCGCAAAATCCTTGCAAGCCTCTTTCCGGATCTACAGTAAAATCCTTACCGGAAAAAAGAGAAACTCGTTTGTTTAACAATCGCCGAACTTCTGCTAATATCGGGGCAATCAAAAATTCTGATCGAGCTTTTTCAGTGGAAATAAAAGTTGCTAGCGGTACATAATCAATCAGGATTGTGGTTAAAATTTCTGAGGGTGAAACTGGTTTTGTGTCGGCAAATAAATTGCGGCTTTCATCTAAGGTTAATCCAAAATCTTTTTTGACTCTCGCCAGACTGAAATCGCTGTAAGCCATTTGTTTTTATCCTAAAATTTATCTGATATAGGAATAGTATTTCATTGTGAGTAAGATTTTTTTTTACCGCAGAGGCCGCAGAGGACGCAGAGAAAGATAGATTTGAGATCGAGTCATCCGCGTTCATCTGCGTTCATCTGCGTTTATCTGCGGTGGAAAAGTCCGATTAATTATGCGCCCAAGCTTTCGCCCAGTTTAAGTTTTGCATAACTTCTTTCAATGTAGCTGCTTCTGAATACAGGCGCAACACGGGTTCGGTTCCGCTAAACCGAATTAACAGCCAACTTCCGTCAGCTAAGCGGAATTTATATCCGTCAACTTTGTTGCAATCTACAACTGCTTTGCCGGCGATTTCTGTTAAGGGTTGATTTTGCAGCAGCGACAGCAAACGCGACCTTTCTTCCATGTTTGCTAGGTGCAAGTCGATTCTGTCATACGCTGAGGTAAAGCTTGTTTCTTGTTGCAGTCGGCTGTAAATTTCGCTTAAGTCTTCACCGGATTTGACAACGGCTTCTAACAAGTACAGCGCTGACAGTAAAGCATCTCGTTCGGGGATGTGTGTACCGTAGCCAATTCCTCCTGATTCTTCGCCGCCGACTAAGACTTGGGTGGTTAACATTCGATCGGCTATATACTTGTAACCGATCGGCGTTTCAAATAAAGGCAAGTCGTACAGCTTGGCAATTTTGGGAATTATGTCTGAACCGCTGACTGTTTTGATGACTTCCCCGGTCAAGCCGCGCCGTTTTGCTAAATGTTCGATTAAGATGGGAACGAGGATTTGTGAACTGAGGAAGTTGCCGCTAGAGTCAACGGCTGCAATTCGATCGCTATCTCCGTCAAATACAAATCCGATGGACAAACCAGAACTTTTTCGCTGGTGAGTACGCATCACCCGAAATAACTGCGACAGGTAGCGCGGTAAAGGTTCCGGTGCACCGCCGCCGAACAGCGGATCTCGATCGCTGTTGACTTCATGTACCGGAACTTCTAAAATTTGAGCTAGTCCTCCTGCTGCGGCACCGTGCATTACATCTACAAATACTGTAATTTTGCCGCTGGCGATCGCTTCTTTAATTGCCTCAATATCTACCATTTGCCGCAAGGTTTTGCAGTAAGCTGGCCAAGGATTGAAATTCTCTAATTTGCCGGGAGTTGCTGAAAGTGCCGCCGGATTTTCGAGTTTTGCTTCTATCTGTTGAGTAACTTCGGGCGAAACTGAACCGCCAAATCCGCCCTTGACTTTTAACCCTAAATATGCGCCGGGATTGTGGCTGGCTGTCAGGACGATCGCACCCAAAGCATTTAATTGTTTGGCAGCTAAACTAAAAGCTGGAGTGGGGGCGTAGGATTCGCTCAGTAACACGTCAAATCCTGCGTTCTGGACTGCCTTAGCCGCTGCGAGGGCAAAATCTTCAGCCAGAAATCGGCGGTCGTAACCGACAATTACAGTACCGCTGCTGCGATCGCTACTGCCGGTTTGTGCGAGAACTTGTGCCGCTAGGGGAGCGACTAACGCTACGCGATCGAATGTAAAATCGTCAGCAATGATGCCGCGCCAGCCATCTGTACCGAATTTAATAGGATGATTCATTGGTCAAAAAGGATTAATCACCCGTCCATTTTAAAAGCTGGACGGGCGATCGTCATCCGATTGCCAATTTTTGATTTAAGATTTTAAAGTTATTGCGAGTTCTGACAATGTTTTGAAGGCGACGTGACGTACCAGTTTTTATTAATCCTTTGTACCTAGCTACTTGCTTGTTGTAGAACTGATTGACGCTTTTAAGTGGTTTAAGCTGTTCAGCATTTAAATAGGGTGTGAGGATTTGGTGAAAGGGAACAGGGAACGGAAAAGGGGGAACAGACAATATGTAATTTAAATGCACGACAGCTTACCATTTATTGCTAACGGTTGGATGGTTGGGTCAATCGATTTTAGATTTTAGATTTTAGATTTTAGAATTGAAGCATTGACTTGCGCGAGATAAATACGTTCGGCAAGTTTCA
>NZ_JAUBOV010000124.1:0-13312 GCF_036700405.1 Microcoleus sp. T3_D1 | reverse complement strand
GACGAGAGGTTGAACCCTTACTCCTCGTACACTTTGAGTTTTATATCTCCATTTTTCGAGGAAACGAATCGCACCCAGCCAGTAGTCTTGTATTCGACAGAACGACAATCTCTCACGAACTGCGGATATCCTTTTTTGCCCGGTACATTCTTCTTGCAGTTGTCGTAGAATCGGGAGATCGCAGACCATGCTCGTTCTGCACTCGATTGTCTTGCTTGAGAATTGAGTTCGTCGGCAAACGGAAAGTCGCGAGCCAGCACAGCGCAGTATTTATTTAAGTCGTACCGACCCACTTTTTTGTTGTCCATCCAATACCGCAAACAGCTATTGCGGACAAATTGGGCGGTACGAATTGCTTCGTCTACTGCGTTGTACTGATTCTTTTTTCCGTAAGCTTTGAACTCAAAAACTAGCATGGCTTTACCTCCGGTTCTTATGTTATACCGTCTGACATAAAATCCTTAGCCAGTTAATGAAAGTTTACAATGATGAAGCAGGAAGCTGACTGGGAGACTAAAGTCTCCTGCGAGCTTTCATCCCTGGACTGAAGTCACAGGGTTTTTAGCTTGTTTTCTATAAGTTTTGACAGGAACTTTAATTGATATCTCCACAAGCAGCTACTTTTGATAGAGTGCAACTTAATTCCGGCTAGGTAAAATAAGCATATAGCAATCCTCGCATCATTTGCATAATTCTTGTAGGGGCAATCCCACGCCCGGTTGCCCGATAGATAGGGGGTAGGCAAAGAAAGGCACTACCCCTACAAATTTATCTGAATCATTTAGGATTGCTATAGTAGGATGCAACTAGCGGAGGCATGGATGATGAACGCAGTTATTGCTACTCTTGGCACTGCTCTCGGACTCAGCTCAATTTTTATCGGTTTGACCCCGGCGGTTCTCGCCCAACAAAGACTGCAACCAACGCCCCAATATTCGGAAACGACTTTATCTGGGGACTCGTTGAGGACAGTGGAGGACAGAACCTTAGACTCGGACTACCAAAACTTGATTGGTGAACCAGAAACGGCGGCTAATTCTGCTAGAAGGGAAAGAAGCTTGGGCGACACATTTCGCCTCAAAATCGAGGGCCCATTGGAATTTATTACTACTCCTTCGGATGCCCAGCGTCAAGGAAATCCTTTACCTCCAAAACAAACCGACAGCGGTACAGAAGCGGGAGTTCAGCTTCAGCTAGGACTTTAGCAATTTTAAATGAATTCATTTGAAGCGAGCGATCGCGGAACCCAATTTTTGATTTTGGGAATTATTGTGACTGCGATCGCTTTTTTATCTGAGTTTTATCACAAGTTTTGTGCGGTTTGCATCACACAAGGTTCTCTCTTGTGAACCTAAAATTAGACCAATTAAACTTCCGATACAGACTGATTAGCTACATATCTTTACAAAATCGCATAAAACTGGCGGTGAAGGTGATGAGAAAGGCTCAACTGATCGATTATTTGCGGGGAGAGTTGGCAATATCGCATTCCGCGATCGCCGTTGCTCTCCGACACGGTGAACAAGATGCCAGCGAACTGCCGATGGTGCTGTGGCAGTACGGGTTAGTGACACTGGAACAGTTAAACCTGATTTTTGATTGGTTGGAAGCTCAGCCGACTTAGCAATTTAAAATCCTGATTTAAAAAATAGGGATATCGGATTGCTATTTTTTAACAAATAAAGCTTGCACTAACGGTCGTCGCAAAGTATAGGGTTGAGTGTTTAGGTTGAGGGTGGGTCTTATTTTGTCCTTTTGGGATAAACACAAATATACGGTAGGGACACAGCAGTGCTGTGTCCTAATTTTTTTTTCAGACTAAAATAAACTGCTTTCAATCTGTCGAAGAGGCGATCGCAGAGGGGAGCATCTCATTTTCGCAAAAAGCATTTTTTTTACAGTGCGAGCGTCCTCGCTCGCGTGCTTTCTTCTTCACGCGAGCGAGGACGCTCGCACTACAAATGCAAAACTGAGATGCCTCTTCGCCGACGGCATCAAACAGACGGCTTAAAACAAACCCCAGCAACTTTTATGCTGCCGGGGCTTGTCTTATTTTATTTGGTGGCGGGAAGTGGATTTGAACCACTGACCTTCGGGTTATGAGCCCGACGAGCTACCAGGCTGCTCTATCCCGCGTCGCTTTGTCTCTCTTTAGTGGTTTCCAAAACAAAACCCTGAAACCTTAACGATTACAGGGTTCGCTTGAATTTGGTGGCGGGAAGTGGATTTGAACCACTGACCTTCGGGTTATGAGCCCGACGAGCTACCAGGCTGCTCTATCCCGCGTCGCTTTGTCTCTCTCTAATATAAACATATCTTTCTGAAAATTGCAACCCCTAAATCAAAAAAACTTTTTAGATTGTGGGAGGGGTTGCTGAAATCGGCGAGCGAGTCTCGATCGCCCTAAAGCATCGAAACTTCCCCGATTACCTCCAAGCGCTTGAAGTCACTGAGAGTCAGGTAAGTCTCCGAAAGAGTTTCGGCGATCGTCGGAGTAATCCACCCCAACTGCTTGAGCAAGTGAATCGCCACAGCAAATTGAGCGCGCTTTCCCCCATCCGTCACCTTAATTGCCAAGCCCATGCCTTCGCCAACGCGGCCAATGCACTGCACCCCTTCGGCGCCGGACTTGCTCACCAATTCCCCTTGAGTCAAGCGCATCAGTTCCGTGTCAAATTTGCCCTCACCGGCAACCATCATCGGGTGATGAGTCATAGCGCGGACAATCCGCTCCATATCCACATTGTTGCCGGAGGCTAACTGAGCGTACAAAGACGCCATTTGCCCCAACTGCAACAGATAGGTAGGAGCGCCGCAGTCGTCGCGAGCGCTGATAAACTCTTCGGCAGGCATTGCCAGCAAGTCAGCTACTTTGCCCAAAATAAGCTGCTGGACAGGATGTTTGCGGCGTAAATAATTTTCCACAGGCCAGTGCAGTTGCTGGCAGACAGCCAGCATTCCGGCGTGTTTGCCGGAGCAGTTGTATTGCAGGGCGCTCTTTTTGCCTTCGGGAATGGGGCATTGAAGTTTAGAGGGGTCAATGTCGCAGCGCCACAGGACGTTAAATACCTGGCGCGATTGCTCGATCGTACCTTGATGGGAACTGCAAATAATCGCTAAATCTCGATCGGTCAATTCGTAGCGTTCTAAAGTGCCAGTCCCCGTCACCGCCAAAGCTTGAAAAGGCTTGAGTGAAGAACGGACAAATGAGGCCGTTTCCGAGTTACCAGCAACAGACAGAACGCGCCCGCGGTTGTCGCAGACGGCGGCCTGGGCGCGGTGCCTCGATTCCACAATACCTTCGCGCAGCAGTGTGACTTCAAGTTCGGGAGCTTGGGTTCGTTTTCCCCTTGTCATATCAATTTTAGATTTTAGATTTTAGATTTTAGATTGGGGCCGGTGGAAGTTATGAGTTGCGAGCTGCCAGTTAAGAGTTATAAAGTTAATCTTTCTGCGATCGTTTCTCACTCATGCACGGGAGTGTGCCGGCGTTGGCTGTGCGCGGCAATCTCAAAACTCAAAACTCCCTTCCCTTCCCGATTACAAACAACTCCAAGTTAGTCCCCCAGCAACCAGCAACACTGTCAAACCATAAAATGTCTGCCGCAGACGCCTGAGAATAGGTTCTAATTGGTAGTTGACAATCAACTGGTCTTGAAGCAAAACTTCGGGAGTTTTAGGCCAAGATTGACAATCGTACCAGCCAGACTCTTCGTAGACGACCGTGGGATTTGAAAGGCGCGATCGCACGTAGAACCAACCCAAGTAGAGCCGCAGCAAAGCTAATCCTAGAATAAAACTGGCACCTGCGGCACCGCTGAGGACAAACTGAGCTGGATACTTGACAGGAGCAAAGCTAGAAGCAGCTATCGGCACCGATACCAAGCAACTCCAAGCCCACACCCAAGCTAGTTTTGCCAGGTATCCGGGCCAATTGAGTGTTACCCAGCTAAAAAACCAGGATTCTTTAAGTTCTTGGTATTCATTTATCGGTCGCTGTTCTTGCGGAACGGGACAAATAGAAGCTGAAACGTTTTTCACATTAGCCATCCTCACGGCGTGGGGGAAAAGTCAATGCGTTCGGCGTGTCCCCAGAACGCTTCTAAATTGTAGAACTCCCGCTCTTGAGGCTTCAAAATGTGAACGATCGCGTCGCCGTAGTCCATGACGACCCAACTAGCGTCTGATAGGCCTTGTGTACGCAGTGGCAAGCGTTGCCACTCTTCTTCAACTTGGTCTGCTATCGCTTGGGAGATGGCTCGTACCTGCACGTTGGAAAATCCGGTGACGATCGCAAAGTAGTCTGCCAAATAGCATACTTCTGCTACCCGGAGCAATACAATATCTACTGCTTTGCGGTCATCGGCTGCTTGGGCAACGGTCACGATCAGGCCGCGAGCTTCGTCTGGGGAGGTGCTGTCCGTTGCTGTAGACTGAGCCCTGGAGTATTCGAGTTGGGTTAGATCAGACATTAAGTGTTTAATTTCCTAATTGATACGGTAAGGGGGAATCGGTGCGTTTTCGCGATCGGTTGTTGGCAGTTTGAGACGGGAAATAGGAGTTAGGTTGAAGCCAAAAGTAAGGACAGGATTGCTGATAAATTTTACTTTTAACTTGTGATTTGTTCGATCGACTTCTGGGTCGATTTTCCTGTTTCCGGCGATCGAGCCATAAGCAGCGCCCAATTCCGCGTAAGTACGGTGCGGGGGTGGATGTAGCAGCGAGTTTCTAGCAAATATTTAAGAGAATAATCGCTAGTTTGCCACACGGCTGCATAAAGATTTTGCCAGCTTGCCTCGCGCAGTGCTTCTAGTTGGGCTGTGTTGCCGCGGCTCGGCTCTATGGTATCTGCTATGAATACGGTACAACTGAGCTGGCTCATATTTGGTCTGCCGAGGGTGTGATTGGCGATTGCGTCCAAAATTTCTCGATCGACCACCCCGAATTCGTCTCTGGCGACGATCGCGCTGGCGTCTGCGTGCAGCAAATGCGGGTGTGCTTCCAACACTGAGTCTAACTCTAAACCTTCCTTCTGGGCCATTTGCAGGAGCAGTGGAGGTTTGAAGTATTTTGCCAAATCGTGCAACAAACCGGCCGATCGGGCTTTTGCTTCGTCGAGGCCGTAATGGCGAGCCAAGTCACCTGCTGTCTGTTCGACTCCGAGAATATGTGTGATGCGGGCAGCAGGAACGCGGTCTGAGAGCCAAGCTAGGACGTTTTCGCGCGCGGGTGCAAGTGTCAAATATTAACTCCGAAATTGTATGAGCTACTATTTTAGCGTTTTGTTTCGATCGGCTGCGGTGTCGGGCACGCAGGGGTGTGGTGACTTCTGGGATGGGGAGGGGTGAAGGGGGCGAAGGTCTTTACCTGAACAATCCAAATATCTTTTAAACTGAGTGGCTGTAACGACAAATTGTAGTTACAATATCTAGTGAAAATCCAGGTATGGAATTTGAGTGGGATGAGGCTAAACGTCTTACCAACCTTAGCAAACATGGAATTGACTTTATCGACGTTCCATTAGTTTTTGATGGAGAAATCGTAACAGTTGAGGACGAACGATTCAGTTATGGGGAGCAGAGGTTTGTGACTTTTGGTTTGTTGCAAGGGCGAGTAGTCGCTATTGTCCATACAGAACGAGAGGATAGTACCCGCATTATTTCCGCTAGAAAAGCAACTAAATATGAACAACGAATTTACTTCGAGCAAATCTCAAACTGATTGGGAACGCCTAGATGCCATGACTGATGAAGATATTGATTTCTCTGATTGCCCTGAAATTACGCCTGAAATGTTTGCTAAAGCCGTAGTTCAGCGAGGCTTGCCCAACCCTAAGACTAAAGCTCAAGTTACCTTACGCCTTGACAGTGATGTTTTGGAGTGGTTTAAATCTCAAGGTCGTGGTTATCAAACCCAGATCAACGCCTTACTAAGAGAATACATGAAAGCCCATCAATAATGGATTTGCTATTTTTTGTAATTATTTCATTTATTCTACTTTTAGTCAGTGCCATCAAAGGTTATTTTATAGTTGCTCCACTTCTGGCTTCGATGGCAATTTTGATTGCCGTTTTGCTGAGAAGGGGATTTCCGCTAAATAGCTTAATCGAAATGGCTGTTATTGGCAGTCAAAAACCTTTATCAGTTATCGCTATTTTACTTTGAATCGGGGCAGTAATGGCTGTCGGGAGGGCTGCGGGTACAGTTCCGGTGCTGGTATATTGGGGAATTAAATCGCTCAATCTTCAGTCTTTCATTTTTTGGGCGTTTATCTTAACGAGCGTTCGTTCTGTAGTGATCGGAACATCTTTTGCCACTGTAAGCACGGGCGGTTTCAAGCGCTTATCTTATTTTGGCAAAGGCTGCAACAGCTTATCACCATGACTCGCTGCCACCGCCGCAAATAAAGCTTCATAATGGTTCAAAGCTTCCTCAAATCCGTAATTCTCTACAGCATAATTTCTGCCTTGCTCGCCCAACGCATCCACCTTAGCAGGGTGCAAGTACAAATCCTCAACAGCCTCAGCCAAAGCCTGCGAATCTTCCGGCGCTACCACCACCCCGCCACCGCTTTGCTGCACTGCTTTCTGGGCCGTACCAGTTTCGGGAACCGAAGCCAAAATTGCCCTGCCGCTGGCGAGAATTACTTGGATTTTTGAAGGCATATTGAAGTTAGTAACGCGGCGCTTTTGTACGACTAAACTAACATCAGCAGCAGCTAACAATTCGGGCAATTTTTCTCGCGGTTCAAATGGTAGCAGCATTACATTATTAGCTTTGTAAGTTTCGCAATCTTTTTGCAAGCGCGCCAAGGCTGTTGATTCCCCCACAATTACAAAAGCGATTTCGGTTATGTGTTTCAAACGAGCCGCTGCTTGGACAACTGTTTGCAGGCCTTGAGTTAGGGCAATATTGCCAGCATAGAGAACGACAAATTTTCCCTTGAGTTTGTGAGTTTCTCGAAATGAGTTACTTTCCTTGGGTAAGGGCCGAATGAAATTAACATCAACCCAATTGGGAACGCAAACTATTTTTTCGGGGGGTACTCCTTGAGAGTGCAATTTGGTGACAAAACCGCTGTCGATGACGCTGACTTGGCTGGCTGTGCTGTAGGCCAATTTTTCCAAAGCGTCAGCAATGCGAACTAGCAGTCCGTTTTTTTTGACCAAGCCGACGCGCACGGCTGCTTCTGAGACGATATCCTGAACGTTGAGGACGATCGGGCAAGCGCGAATCCAGCCGTAAAAGGCGACTGGGACGCAAATCGGTAAAGGGGGCATTGTCGAAAAAATCACGTCGGGACGCCAGCCTCTGAAGGCTTGGACGGCGCTGGAGACGACAAAACTGCCGTCTAGCACAAGTCGGTCTAGGAGGCTGGGGTGGGGGCCGTTGACGCGCAGATAGCTGCGCTGAATTGTGACGCCGTTGTGTTCTTCTGTGAGGTAAAATTTTCCCTCATATTGCGGATAAATCCGGCGCTGCGGATAGTTGGGCATTCCTGTGACGACTCGGACTTGGTGGCCGCGCTTGACTAGGCCTTGCGCTAGTTCTGTCATCAGGGGGGCAATGCCGATCGGCTCTGGATAGTAGTTATAGGAATAAATTAGAATACGCATAATATTTATTCTTAAGCAAATTGTCCTGCAGCCGCGTGCATCAAGCCTGCACCCGCAGAATTGCAGAGGATGTGGTTGGGTTCCGGGTAGGACAATAGGGGGCGAGGGGATCTTCCACTCCTGGCGAAAGAAGCCGCCCTTACCGGGCGGGTATCGCGCCCTCAGCTAATGTTTTTTCGCATTACCAGGCAGTTGCGGCGATCGTCGGTACGGATATACCGAAGGTCGTCTGTGAGCTTGTACATGAACACCAGTCCCCTTTCTCCTTCTCTGTCCAAAGGATCGCGCTGCTCTTGCATGATCGAGTGCAGCTTTGCTTCTAAGTTGAAGGGTTGACCCCTGTCCCAAATCCTAATTTCTAAGTAATCGGCAAACACTTTTACCTCAATGTCTATGGGCGTCGTGGGGGGCAAGTTCTGGTGAGCGTGGCGGACAGCGTTTGTAAAGCCTTCGTTGATTATCAGCCGGCACTGCCACCAGAAATCCGCTGGTATCATGGGCAAAACGATATTCTCCAACCATTCCAAAACGGATGTTAAAGCATTCAGGTCTGTTTCAACCTGCAGGTGCCACTCGGCCTTTGGTTGCTTGTCTTTCATCTTTCTTCCCCCTGGTCGGCCCCCACCACCGCTGTACTCAGCGCCGGAGGGAGAGAAAAAGGAGGGCAAGGTCTTGGCAACATATTAGTTAAGTCAAGCTTGAGTTGAAGAAGCCCGTTTTGCCTCAAGGTGAGCATTCCTTTCGCACCATTTACTCGCACAGCAAATGAGAGACTTCCGATACTGTAACCCGCCTCGGTAGGGCGTTTAAATAGGGAAAATTTCCGAGTCAGCTTGCGAGGCAGTGATTTAAGCTTCGACCGTGTTAGCAGTCGCTACTTTTCTAAACACAGGTGAGTTCTTCTCGTCCTCGAAAATCATGCTGGGATCATTTGAGTATGACCTCGAACTCGCTAATTGCTAATTATTAATGCTCTGATTGCAGAGCGGACAACTAGCTGTGCATTTTCTGGGCGTGTGAATTTTAACACTTAATGCTAACGTAGGTATCGCTAGCGATCGTCTGCTTGACTAAGTATCAAGTTCGACTTCCCGCCGCCCCTCGGCAACAGCACCTGAAAGTTCAGGGCTGGGTTGTTGAGGGCTCCTACACAGCGCCGCTATTTTTGTTAAACAGGACTGTTATGGTTTTAACAATTAGTTTCAAGTCATACACCAGGCTCCAGTTTTGTTGGTATTTTAAATCTAAACGGATGACATCTTCAAAATCGCGGACTTGAGAGCGACCGTTGACTTGCCATTCCCCGGTCATCCCGGGTTTGACATCCAAACGCTGCCACTGAGGGACTTCGTAGCGCTCAACTTCGTCTGGCGTAGGCGGTCTGGTGCCGACTAGACTCATTTCGCCTTTGAGCACGTTCCAAAACTGCGGCAGTTCGTCGAGGCTGGTTTTGCGTAAGATGCGCCCGACTTTGGTAATCCGCGGGTCGTTGTCATTTTTGAAAAATGCGCCAGAAGCCTGGTTTTTGATTTGGTCTTTCATGGCTTCGGCGTTGGTACACATCGATCGAAATTTCCAAATCCGAAATTGTCTGCCCATCCAGCCACAGCGGGTTTGACCGAAAAATATCGGGCCTGGATCGTTGATAGTGATGGCTGCAGCTATGGGTACGAGCAAAATTCCTGTAATCATCAAACCGACGATTGCCCCAACGATATCTATCAGCCGCTTCACCCACGATTGCACTGAGGGGTGGGTCATCGGTAGGTGATTGTCCGAGGGGTTCGTCTCTGTGGGAGTTGAGGTTGCAGAGGGCTGCTCGATCGTCAGCACTTGATCTAGGCTGGTGAGAGCAAATACTGCCATCACCTGCGGCTTGAGGCTTCGGAGCACCAAGTCGCTGCCACGCTGTTTGGCAAATTTCAGATTGCTGACTAAAGCACCGATCCCGCTACTGTCGATGAATGTCGTCTGACTAAAGTCTAGGACAATCTTGCTGGGAACGGTGCTTCCGGAAAAAAGTTGCTGGCAGGTTGTCTTGAAGTTTACGGCTTCAAGTACGCTCAAGCGCACGGGTATGTGAACTGAGGGAATCTCGTCCGAGTACGTTACCCGAAAATCTGCCTCTGGGGTTTGACTGACCATGAAGTCCTGGTTTCAAATTTCAAGCTGATGTCTTTAGCCTATTCTGTCCTAGCAGCTCCACCTTTACCAAATATTATGGTTAACAAAAGGCTAGCTTTATACAAACTTTACAAAAACGCCTGCCAACTCGCCCGCCGAGAGTGATATCAAAGGCAAAAATAGACTTGAGTCTACCAGTGCCAATTTAGACCCAAAGATTTTTGAACGCCGTCGCGGCCAAACTTTGACATTGGAATCAAGATTTTTGTGGATTCAGGTCGCTTAATCTTGTCGTTAATAATTTTCGTGCCTCTCTTGCATCGGATAACCATCGCAGTTAACAGTTAACAGCTAACACAGAAGTCAACAGTTAACGGTTAACTGGAAAACCCCCGTACCAAGCGTCGGGGGATGAGGTTAAGAATTGTAGACGTTTTCTGACTGGGAGGTTTCGCGGGTGATGGGTTTGACTTTGGCTTTGGCTTTGGCTGCGTTGCGTTTGAGGGCCTGGAGACGAGCTTCGTATTTAGCCCGCTGCTGTTTTTTGGAGGTTTGCTCGATTAAGGTTTTTAAGGCGCTGCCGAGGCTTTTGTAGGCGTTTGGGAGAGTGTAGCCGAAGCGGGTGGCTAGGGCGAGGGCTTTTTCGTCGGCCTCTACTGCTTCTTTTAAACTTTTCTCTCCGTTATTTTTTTGGTAAAGTCTCCAGCCGGAGACGCCGCACAGGGATAGGGCCAGTAACAGCAGCAAGCCGTCTTGCACCCAAAGTTCGCCGACGGCGCCGCCTAAACCAATGGCGAGGGCTGCCATTTCCCAACCGTCTCTGGGGATGGTGTCGTTTTGGATTCTGGCGACTTCGTGCCAAAATAGGAGGTTCCGCTGATCCATTGCTAGCTGTTCCCAGCGGATCAGGTCTATTTGGATTTCTACCTGGTCTTTGCCTATTTCTTCGCTGCGGATCAGGGTAGGATTAACTTCTATTGTTTTTTCTACTGTTACCCAACTTTGGAGTTCTGGGGGCAGTATGTTTTTCAAGCGCCGGATCTCACTCATCTCGGCTCTTGCTGTAGAGGTTGCATAGGATGTCATAGCTCCGGCCTATTGATTTTCCAAAGGTTAATATGTGTCTATTTCTGGAGTATAGCAAACCTTGAATCCAAATATAGTGTAGCAACGGGGGTCGATCGACTAATACTGGCAATTTTACTTGATTTTAGTCTCAGGGGGCGATCGCAACTGCCGACTCGATCATTTCCTTTGGATTATTTGAGCGACGGACTGACACTCATCTAAGGGATACAGTACCAGTTATCCTACTGCTATTTCTGGCTTATGCTTTGATAATCCTTTCCGGCCAATATAGAGTCTTTTGTGAATAACTTCTCGCTGTTTTCTCGATTTTTCTACCTTGGCTTTCTGCCAGATTAATTAACCGCTTTCAATATTCGATAGGAACTTGACCCGGATTTAAATATTACCTCATAATTCTACCTCAAATATCTTTCTAGTTATGATCTATTTTGGCTGCGGGTTGAGATAGGAAGTCGAGGCGTTGCGGAGAGCTTTTTAGCCTGGATGTTTTAAATTTAATTTCGCGATTACCGGCTAAGTCTTTTCTGTGACTTTTGGTAATAAAACTTGTTGTTAAAACGTCTATTTTTTTTATTTTTCTAGATAACCAAATCCTTTTAACCTGAGTAAAACAGCTTGCGCTTTCTTCCATTTTATGATATTTTTATATTCCATAAAATCTTGCAACTCTTCTCGTTGTTCCTCTATCTTATTTTTTTTAGGTTGCTAATTAACGGTATGAACCAACTTTTTTCTGAAGTTACAAAACTCACCCGACTTGCCTTATCGCAATTCCGAACTATTCAATTCATACCTGTTATTAAGCAACGCTAAATGATTAAAGCGACTTGAGAATACCGCTTTCTAACTGATAAATTGCTGCCATAATTCCACTTTCAGGATTTGTGAGCAGAGACTTTTTGACATCTTTCAAGTATTCTACAATGTGTGCCCGCAAAATCGGTCTTTCTACTTTGACTGTGTGATTGTAATCCCACAAATCCCAGATGATAATTCCGATGCCGACAATCGGGTCGATTAAACTTACTCCCAACTGACTAGCAACTGTACCGCCTGTTTTTGTGGCTACCTTGGCGGCGGCTTTGCTGGCAACTTTTGCGGTAACTTTACTACCAACTTTAGCTGCGACTCCCAAAATTAAGGGTTTAGCAACTAAGTAGCCACTGCCGCCAACTAATACTTTTAATGATAAATTCGAGACATTTCCTTTATCGCTAATTGTAGTAGCAATATCGTTCAGATATTTGTCCCACTGTACTTGCGGTATATTATAACTGTTTTGAACTACTTTCACATTCTTGCTAACTTCTGATATATACAAATTAGCAGTATCTTGAGTGATTAATTGAAATCGCAGTTGAGCGTTTTTGGGAACCAGCACGCGGTTAGCAAATTCTCTTTGAAAGTCTTCGGTTAATTTTTCGGAAACAGCTTGAGAAGCTGCTGTCATATCAAATCTGTTGAGTACGGCAGATTTCACGAAGTTAAAAGGTACGGTAAACTCCATCTTTTTTTGAGTGAAGTAATCAAAGTACCAATCGAGGAAACTGTTGTCAACCCGCGCGATTACTTCGCTTTCCCATTTGTCCAATTCTTTTGAGGCGAAAGTTTCGGCTGTTGTATGGGATTGTTGGATGGCGTTTTTAATGTCTTGGTTGACTTTGCTAAAATCGTGTGGCGGCGAGACTACAACTGCTGTGGTTCCGGTATTTGTTAGTGACTGGGAAATGAGAAAGTTACCGAATAGGGGAATGATGACTACGAGAATTACGATCGTCCAAATCATCGGTGTCACAGTTTTGATAAACTGACCGATAACTCTGAGACGTTCTGTTTTCTCTGAATAGCTAATTTCTTCCTTGTCTTGACTCATGGCGGTTTCTCAAATGATGAGAGTTGGGCTAGTTTCGATTATAGGCGATCGTACCTGCGATCGTGTTACGGGTGTGTGGCCTGAGATTCTGGAAAGGTTGGGGAAAAGTCCGCGCGAGTAAAGCTATCCCACAGAAAATCGCCAGTTTTTAATTCTTGACTGCATAGAAATTAAAGTGGTACTATTTTTGAATATATCTCAAGCTGTTAATATGACCTTAGATCCTTTGCTCCGCAAGCTAGCAGCCATAAATCAAGCTTTATCTGCCATTTCAGCAGAAACCTGCACGGCGACCGGATGCAATCAAGCAGTTTCAAAACCCGGTCACAAATTATGCTACGAACATTGGAAAGCTAACAACGCTCAACCCGTGTCAGCGCCCAAACCTAAACCCCAACAATCCTCTTCCCCCTCACTTCTGTCCGCTACCAGCATCAGCGAGAAACTAGAAATATCAAAGCACAAAGTCAACCCAATTTTAGCAGAGTTAGGATTGGTAAACAAAGAGCGCAACGGCTGGGTAGCCACTAAGCGGGCATTGGTGACAAGTTAAGGCTGTAAGTCTTTTGTCAAGAGGCTTTCGGAGAGTTCTTAAAAAAGAATTGGTCAG
>NZ_JAUBOV010000123.1:0-13902 GCF_036700405.1 Microcoleus sp. T3_D1 | reverse complement strand
CGTATTGTACAATACGCGAGCGGGGACGCTCGCACTACAATAAAAAAATGCTTTTTACAAAACTGAGATGCTCCCAGTCTCTTCTTTGTGGAACAGGCCGGAAAGCCTGTTACGAAAAAATGTATCAGCCACTGCTTTTTACCCCAAACATCCGGGATAGCCCACAGTTTTTAAATTTAAGACTGCGATTTTTCCAAAGCTTGTATTACTACTTCAGCCTTTGCAGTCCAACCAATAATACCGCCTTGGGCGCGAATCATATCGATCGCACTCTGTTTAAACTCTGGAAAGTAGCTGGCTGTAGCATCCTCAACAAGTAAACATTCAAACCCCCGATCGTTAGCCTCACGCATAGTTGTCTGAACGCAAACCTCAGTCGTGACTCCAGTAAAAATTAGGTGACTAATCGCTTTTTCACGCAGTATTAATTCCAAATTAGTGTGATAAAAAGCCCCCTTGCCTGGTTTATTAATTACTATTTCATCAGGCATAGGTGTCAATTCTGGGATAATTGAATTCCCCGGCTCCCCCAAAATTAAAATTCGTCCCATTGGGCCTCGATCGCCAATTTTTAGTTTACTTTGACCCCGCTTTTGCTTAGAGGGAGGACAATCAGAAAGGTCAGGTTGATGACCTTCAATAGTGTGAACAATAGGGAGATGGCGATCGCGAAATGCCTCTAACAACTGCTTTACCGTTGGTACGATCGCCTGTAATTGGCTGACATCATTGCCTAAAGCTTCACCAAATCCCCCAAGCTCCAAAAAATCTCGCTGCATATCGATGATAACCAAAGCCACACCGCCAGAGACTGGCAGTTCATAATCATAAGGTTGGGCAGATATTAAGACCATAGCGATATAGGTTTTTCCCAAATTACTAGGACTATGCAGCCAGCTTGGCTGACAACACTGTGGTTACTGTTAGGCGGGTTAATGACAAAGGTTCCGGCTTGGTGTTCGCCATTTTGGTCAGTTTGCGATCCAGTTAGTACATAAATATGTTCAAAACCAGTATGCGTGTGCCTTGGGACACTTGCTCCCGGCTGATACCGCAATAGAGCAGCAGCCGATCCACTTTGGTTGTCACCATAAAGTCGGTAGATTTCAACCCCATCACGAAATGGTTGCCAAGCCAACTCATTCTGCCACGTCGCGATATTAGGTAAATCCTTAAGGATAAAAGCTTGGTTCAGTAGTTCAGTCATAAAAGCCTCGCGGTAACTTGGAAACCCAGTGGCTTTAGCCCTGGGAGGAAAAGGGACACGGGATACTAAAGTATCCCGTCAACAGTCTTAAAACCCATAATTGTACCCATCCTTTTGATGAATAGAAGAACAATATTTGTGATTGATTCCTTGGACTAATCCTTGGGCTGTTGACACATTAAAACTGCCAGATGAGCGGACAGCCACTCGGCCCGTATAAGTACCCATCTTTTTGCCCGAAGTAACAAGGGCTTTTACAATATCCCCTGTCTGGAAACCCTTAACAAACTTAAACCTAGGAACGTACCTAGAAGGGAATCCAAATTTATCCGTGCGGCACATTTGCCTTGAACCATGCCCCGTGGCTTTGATATTTAAAGGCTGATTCGCTGACACGGAAATTTCAGGTGTATTGCCTACGCAAGCAGCATCAAAGAAGTGGGTTTTTGGCAGTTCTAAGCGTATGCGATTGAATTTAGTCAACCCGCCAGAGCCTGTAACAATCTTTTTACCTGTCGCTTTTAATCGATTGAATAAAGCCCATCGAGTCGAGTTAACAGCAGTGGCATCCTTCAACGGACGTTTAGCTTGTTCCACAATTTTTTTCAAAACATCGGGTTTTTTTGCTAAGAATATCTTGATGTCTTTAGTCCCTTTTTTTGTGTTACAAGGTTCGCAAGCTAAGCATAGGTTAGATATTCTATTAGTTCCGCCCGACGCTCTAGGATGAATGTGTTCAACTTGTAGCGGTACATTCTCTATGCCACAGTAAGCGCACCGCCTATCCCATTTGGCAAGAAGATACTCGCGGACTTCGTAGCCTTGCAACTCTCCTTGTTGATACTCAATCCCTGAAATCTCTGGGTTTTCCATTTTTTGTAAATCAAACCTAACCAATTCCTGAAAAATCGTCTTAACGGGTGCAAGCTTTGATAGTTTGTTGACCCAAGTTAAGGTCGTATCTACTCGGTGCTGGAGGCTGGGAGCCAACCAACCTTTGGATCTAGTTCGGTTCAAAAATCTCGCTTGGCGATACCTTGTCTGGCGACTTCTGCGGTTGCGTCGCAGAGAACGACGCGACTCTAGCAATGCCTTAATTGCTTGAGGGCGATGGGTTAATTCGGCTACCCAGATTAGATGGGAATTCAGAAGCAGAGCAAACCCCGTAACTTTTGAACCGGGGTCAATCTTTAAAGTAACAAGCTGCGGGTCTTGAGCTACCTTTTTTCTCAAAATTAGAGTGAAAGGATAAAGCCTAAACACTTTACATTTGCCAACCTTTAACAGTTTGCGTGCCAAAGATGGTTTGCATGGTGTTAGTGGTTTGCGGTTAGCATCTAGAACAAAAACGTAATTTGGTTGGATAGACATTGTTGTGTCCCTTCGATTTCTCGTAAAGTTCGCTTTGCCAATGTTATAAGGGCTTTTTACGCTTGCAACACTATTCCAGTGACCTTAGAATTGTTTAATTGCAAACAACAGAGCGGAAAACTAGCGTCGCATTTTCCGGTGTATTGACCCCAACAACGTAGCCACTTAAGGCTTAGGCGGGTAAGCACGGCTTCAGCAAATAAACTGAAGCCCCGTGTCTTTAGACCGGGGTTGCTTACAGGTATTCCAAAATTGATTAGTGTCCTGCCATACTCTTACCTATCTGAACAAAATCTGCATCTGCGATCGCACTTTCATAAGTAAAATTCCCGCCACTGATTACCAAAACCCGATCGGACAACTTCAGCAGTTCATCTAAATCTTCGCTCACCAATAACACAGCTACACCTCGGTTGCGAGCCTCAATAATCTGACCGTGAATATACTCCACAGCAGCAAAATCAAGACCAAAGCAAGGATTCGCGGCAATTAGTAACTTAATATGTTCGGCAGAGAGTTCCCGCGCTAACACTGTGCGCTGTACATTTCCCCCCGACAGATTGCCGATAGGCGTATCTGGCGAAGGCGTTTTAATTTTGAAAGTATTAATTAAGCTCTTAGCCGCCTGCCTAATTTCTTTCAGGATGAGTAAGATACTTGCTTTAGCTTGGGGAGGGCGGTCAAACGTCCGCAGCGCTAAATTTTCAGCTACACTCATGTGTGGCACACAAGCATTATGAAGGGGTTCTTCTGGTAGTGCGAAAACCTGATGTTTAAACATCTCGGCTCGTGTTGCCGTATAAACTTCGCCATTAACCAGCACATCTCCACCTGTAGCAGAACGCTGACCAGCCAACACCTCCACCAGTTCCCGCTGACCATTGCCAGAGATACCTGCAATCCCAACAATTTCGCCACTGTGAACTGTGAGATTTATTCCTGTCAATACCTCCATACCGTTGTCTTTATTGGCATGAAGGTCTTTAACTTCAAGAATAGGAATAGTCGTTGGGGGGGCTATCTTTTCAACTTGTGTTGGCTCACGCCTTTCACCCATCATCATTTCAGACATATCCGAGACAGTCAGATCCTTTACCAAACCCTGACCTGCAAACTTCCCTTTACGCAGCACCGTGATGCTATCGCAAAACGCCATCACTTCCCGGAATTTGTGGCTGATAATTAACACGCTTAATCTTCCGGCAGTAACTTCTGCGCGCAGTAAACCTAAAACCTCATCCGCTTCCTGCGGAGTCAGCACCGAAGTAGGTTCGTCCAGAATCAAGATCCGACTCTGAAGATATATCTGTTTAAGAATTTCTAGCTTTTGTTTTTCCCCCGCAGCTAATTGAAAGACCGGAGTATCTAGAGGAACTTGGAAAGGAGCAGTTTTCATAAAAGCCTTCAACCGATCGTACTCGGCTTTCCAATTAATCAAATTGGGGCTATCAAAGCGGGACAAAACCAGATTTTCCGCTACAGTCATCGCAGGCACAGAGGTGAAGTGCTGGTAAACCATGCCAATGCCGTACTTATGAGCATCGCGAGGACTTGCGATCGTGCTTTCCTGCCCATCAATCAAAACTTGGCCTGAAGTAGGAGTATAGAAACCCATGACACATTTAACAAGGGTACTTTTGCCGGCTCCGTTCTCGCCCAGCAAAGCATGAAACGTCCCTGGTTTTAGCGTCATCGAGAAGTTATCAAGTGCAGTCATCGTGCCAAACCGCTTAGTCATGTTAACCACCTCTAGTTCTGGTGGTTGAATAAAGTTTTGAATTTGGAATTTTGAGTCGTGAATTTCCAGTGCTAATTTTCGATCTATAGAATCAGTTACTTCCGTCATGTTTTTGTCTCCTTTGTAAAGTTTCCAGCTTATCGGCTACTTATGAGATTTAAATTTTTAGTGAGAGCGTCGGGCTCATTTCAATCTTTGAAGTATTAATCTCACGTAGTAATATTTGCCTTCTTATCTGCGTTTATCTGTTTTCATCGGCGGTTAAGATTTAACCCCTGATTCCTACCGATAAAGTTTCACATCACTCTTAAACTCCCGTTCCTATATAACATAATATAACTTGATTTTTTCCTCACAATTCATCATTCAAAGCTTTGATAAAAGCTTCTGAATCAGCAACCGTTCCAAACACTCCTCCCTGCATCTGGATCATCTTAAGTGCCGCCAAATGGTTGCCATAATCTGTTGCGCCCGTACAGTCAGATAAAAGCAAACATTCATAACCGCGATCGTTTGCATCTCGCATTGTGGTATGGACGCAGACATCGGTTGTAATGCCAGCCAAGACAATATTTTGAATGCCCTTACGTTTCAGTAACAAATCTAAATCCGTAGCATAAAACGAACCTTTTCCAGGCTTGTCAATCACCGCTTCTCCCGGCAAAGGCGCGAGTTCTGGAATGATTTCCCAGCCTGCTTCACCTCGAACGAGAATTCTACCGCAGGGGCCGGGATCGCCAATTCCGGCGTTAATTTGGCGCGATCGCCACTGCTTGTTTTCTGGTAAATCTGCCAAGTCGGGGCGGTGTCCTTCGCGGGTGTGCATGATATGGAAGTGCTTCGCCCGTGCGACTTCTAAGACTCGCTTGATTGGCTCAATAGGAGCGCGAGTCAGTGACAAGTCGTAGCCCATCTTGTCAACATATCCACCAATGCCGCAGAAATCAATTTGCATATCAATTATCAGCAGCACCGTATTTTCTGGGCGCAAATCGCCATTGTAAGGATAAGGATATGGTTCAGCTTCTACAAAACGTCCCATGTTTATCTTCCTTGCGATAAATTCCTGTTTTACGTGTTAGTTCCTAAAGATCCAGGCGCGCCTGTCAAAGTTCGTTTCGGCGAACAAGTAATAATCATGATCGCCAGCGTCAGGATGTAGGGCGAAGCATTGAATAAGTAGTAATAGGAATCTACCCCTACTGATTGCAAAGCGGGGCCGATCGCCTGTGCTCCCCCAAATAGCAACGAGGCGTATAAGCACTGAACTGGATTCCAACGGGCAAAAATTACCAGCGCTACCGCCATCAGTCCTTGACCACTAGAGATGCGTTCTGTCCAACTACCGGGATAGTAAAGGGATAAATAAGCACCACCAATTCCAGCTAAAAAACTGCCCGCGATAATGCAGAGCATACGAACTTTATTAATGGAGATTCCCATTGCTTTGGCAGCATCGGGACTATCCCCAACTGCACGAATGAATAACCCCCAGCGAGTTGATTTAAAGAACCACTGCATGAGAGGGGCGATCGCTACACCTAACAAAAATAGGGGACAAATTTGTAGCGCTGATTGCACCGGAGGCAGATGACTCCAAGCACCCAGAGGTAAACTCGGCAACTGGGTGGCACTTGGTTGAATAAAAGGTTTGCCAAAAAAGAAAGCAATGCCGCTACCAAAAATAATCATGGCGATGCCTACGGCAATGTCGTTTACTTTTGGTTGTATGCACAGCCAAGCGTGGATACAACCTAGTACCATGCCCGCTAGACCAGCGGCTAAAACACCTAACCAAGGCGATCCAGTCTGATAAGAAATAGCATAGGCACTCATCGCACCCGTTAACAGTGTCCCTTCTAACCCCAAATTAATCTTGCCGCTTTTTTCAGTTAGGCATTCGCCCAAACTGACGAACAAAAATGGAGCGCTACCCCGCAAAGTTCCTGCTAAAATACCTAAAGGTACTCCCCACCAACCTAATACTTCTGCTGCCATTGTGGATTCCTCCGATTTGAGATTTTGGCTTAATACCAATTTTTTATGAGGTTGCATAGAATCCGATCCCCCCTAGCCCCCCTTAATAAGGGGGGGACAAGATTCTTCTCTTTCGTCCCCCTTCTTAAGGGGGATGCGAGGGGGATCGAGATATGTGCAACTTCACATTAAATTGGCTTAACGTATTGCTTAGACAGTGGCTATTGATGGCTGCTCGCTAGAAGGTGGCTGCTGAGGGCGATCGGTTGACTGTTCTTTGAAAAATGGCAAACGTCCGTAGAGCGATTCGCTATACAGAACTACCAAAAATACCAAACCTTGGAACACTAAAACCGTTGCATCGGGAAGTCCATGTGCCCGTTGCAAGATGCCACCACTAGCCAGAATGCCGCCAAGCAGAATTGCCACAATAGTCGCAGCCAGAGGGTTGTGTCGAGCAATGAATGCGACTAAGATACCGCTGTAGCCATAGTTAGCATTAAGTGATTCGTTAGCTCGACCATGCACGGCTGCGACTTCCACCATGCCTGCCAAACCCGCACAAGAGCCAGCTAAGAAACAGATTGCCATTGTCAACTTGCCGACAGGAAGTCCGGCAATTCGAGCAGCGCGGATGTTACCTCCTGCTGTCCGCGCTGCAAAGCCAAATGTAGTACGTTGGATCAGGAAGTAGGCGATCGCACAAGCAACCAACCCATAAATTAGACCGTAGTGAACGCGGGTTCCTGGAATATTTCCTAACATATTCACATCAGGAATCGGGTAACTAGAAATTTTATTGACACTGCTGGGGTCACGCATCACGCCGCCGACTAAATGATTCAGCAGGGCGATCGCAATATAGTTCAACAACAAGCTGCTAATTGTCTCATTCACTGCCCGGTAATAGCGCAAAGCTCCCACTGCACCAATCCACACACCTCCACAGACAATTGCTGCCAGCGCCATTGCAATTTGGACTAACGTCGGCGGTGCAGAAGATAAAGCCAGTCCAGCGGCTACAGCCCCCAGACCCCCAACTACTAAAGCGCCTTCGTTGCCGATAATCACCAACCCCAAACGGGCAGGCAAAGCCGTACACAGGGAACTCAACATCAACGGGGCAGCCCTGATCAGAGTGTTTTGGAATGAATGCCAACTGCCAAACGCTGCTTTGTAGATTGAGGCATAGACAGCAAAGGGATTAGATCCAGCCGCAGCACAAAAAATTCCAAACAATACCAATGAGAAGAGGATGGCGGCGATCGGGATACCAACCGCTTCCAAAGTTGTACGCCAGTTTTGACGGTTAATCATCATCATAATAAAACATGAATTACTAAGAAAATGATGAGTGTTGAATGAAAAACTTGCTTGTATAGCAGTTGCCGACGGGCGTGAAATACTTTCTTAGGAATGAGAATTAAATAACTTACAATGCGTGATAGTTCTTGTGGGATGGGCGTCCCGCCCGTCCAGAAAGGGCGGGCTATAAGCCCAACCCCTACTCCCCACAAACTTCTGTAAATTATTTAATTCGCGATCCTAATTAACTCGTAACTTTGCCGATGACGCCTGATGCCAGCCAATTCATCTTTTCTAGTTCTGCGTCTTGCTGCTTGTAATCCTTACCTTCAGCAATCACAACTTTCCCGGTGTTATCTTTTATTTCCCCCTTATAAATGACCATGCTGCCATCAAGAAACTTACTCTTAGCAGCATCAGCATCCTTTTTCGCTTCGGCAGTTACGGCGCTACCGTAGGGCGACAGCTTCAAAAAACCATCCTTCAAACCACCACGTACTAAATGGGGAATGCCTCCGTTCATTAGCGTCTTGCCAGCATTAAGCATTTCAGCATACTTAGAATAGACATTCGTCCAGTCCCACTCGGCACCTGTTAAATATCCTTTGGGCGCAAGTTGGGCTTGACTCGCATGGTAGCCAGTACAGAAAATGCCTCGTTTCTCAGCGGTTTCTATCACCACTTTGGGGCTATCTACGTGACAGGTAATTACATCAACACCCTGGTCAGCCATACTATTAGCAGCATCAGCTTCTTTAACAGGCAAAGACCAATCTCCTGTAAAAATCACCTGAGTTGTAACGTCTGGCTTAATGCTACGTGCCCCTAAGGTAAAGCTATTGATATTGCGTAATACTTGCGGTATGGGTTTAGCAGCAATAAATCCTAATTTTCCGGTTTTAGAGGCGTGGGCGGCAACAATGCCTGCTACATACTCACCCTCATCAATGTAGCCAAAATAGCTGCCAACGTTATTTGGATGTTTACCTTCCTGATAAAGTCCACCGCAGTGAAAGAATTGTACCTCCGGGTAATCCTTTGCCAGTTTCAGAATATGCGGGTCAAAGTACCCGAAGGACGTAGGGAACAGAACTGTTGCCCCATCTTGTTCGATCATGTTCCTCATGGTTTCTTGTACCGATGTAGTTTCAGGAACATTTGCTTCCTCTACGGTTTTTACCCAGGCTAATTTTGAAACCCCAGCGTTCCCTTCGGCTTGGGCTTGATTGTAGCCGTAGTCATCTTTGGGGCCAACATAAATAAATCCCATCACAATTGGCTTATCTTTTGCAGCCGAGTTTGCTTGAACCTCTTTAGCAGGAGTACATCCAGTCCAAAGGCGCGAGGTGACTGCAAACGCTGTAGTAGATAAAATCCCACGAATTACTTGACGCCGAGGTATAAACAATGACTTTTGGGTACTCATTCTCTATGTTCTCACTAAAAGTATTTAAGAGGAATTCATAGCTAAGCTGTAACGCTTATACTTGCTGGGACTTGCTAGATAGATTCACGCTACATTTGCCAGCTTTTATTCGAGCTATTCAGCAATGAGATTAAATGCGTTAATAACTATTTACATTCACATCACATCGTGAATTCAATGAAAAAGATACATGGTAAACCAAAACTAATTCTAATATAAAATTAGTTTTTGCTGGAAAGGTTCTTTTAGGAAAGTCGAATCCCCTAAAAATTAATGATGTTTATCATATCCCAATTACTTTTAGTGGTAACTTTTTTTATAAAAACTTAATAATATTCGCCAAATTGTCTCCCAAAAAGTTCGCTAGAAACAAAATTAAACAATAATGTTCACCACAAACAAAAAATAATTTTTGAGTTCGGACAGGCAACTAGCTTTTTAGTCTTGGACGCAACTTAAAAATAAGTCTAGGCTGAATCAAAAACAATAGAAATCCATATTATAAAATCAGAAAAAATGTTATTGATTTCTAATAAGAGTCAATAATCCGAGCAAGTTTTATGAGGACTGAAGTCTTCACTACCAACTCTATAACGGTTCTTGTACCGGAGATGTTGCACCATTCTCAATAAGCTTTTTATGAACAGGCTTTTCGGCCTGTTCCACAAGAAAATTCAGTCTTTGTGGAACAGGCCGAAAAGCCTGTTCTTGAGAATGGTGCTCTGGGCGTGAGTTGTACCGGAGTTGACACTCCCCAGCCTAAAGGCGTGGGGATTCTTAATTCATCGACTGACCTTTAAGCGCTATGTCCTTTCGGCACTTCTTAAACCTTTCAACCGTACAAAATACCAATTGACGAGTTCAACTCACAGCAACCCGCCTAGGGTCTATCTCCAAAAGCGTACTAGGATATTTACCTAGAGTTCGGGTATGCCCTACCCTACTTAACAAGACTAAATAGTTTGTTTCTCTGGTTAAAGGAACTGTGTTAAGCCCCTAGCTGTTTATAGAGTTTTCGCCACTCTTTGTCCCCCGGTTTACGCGCCAAAGTGTGTCGTTAACTGTTTTTATGCACGATGGCGCAGGAGTTTAACCTTGACTACTCTAGTCTACTAGAAATTTCCTGAGTTTTAGGAAGGGATTTAAGAAATTAAAGCCGTCCTAGAAGGACAGGGTTTTAGACCCAATTTCCTTGATAATATTACAGATTGCCTTTAAGCCCGATCGCCGTAACAATAGTCCACGCATCTACCAACAGCAGCAGCAGCGTACATAAAAGTAAAATAAGATACATCCAAGGCTGGGACAAAGGGCGGACATCTCTAGTATCAATACCTGTTTTTGCTTCCACCAAACCGACTAATTTACCAAATCCAGCCACTCGCATGGGCAACAAATAACCTTCACCCGAATGACTCAAAAAATAGTAAACTAAACCTCCTTGACCAGTCGATCGAGGTTTGAGAGCTTTTACCTCAGTCCAAGGTAGCGACCAACCCTTGCGAAAAAAACGCGGAAACCATTTGGGATATGTGACTTCAATCCCTTCCTCGCTCAAAATTACCCTTTCACTGAGCACGCCGTACAAGCCCACAGCGCCGACAACAATTGCCGCCCAGAGTGCGGCCGGGGGAACCGGTGCTTTCGTTACTTCCGACAAAAAGGGCAAGGGAATTGTCAGGGCTGTGTACAAGCTCAACAGCGTGATTCTAATCAGGGGAGAAAGCCGGAATACCGCCGGCTCAAATACTGGGGCAGAAGATGGGGAAGAGGCAAGAGGTTGTGCTGACATGGCTGACATTCGAGAAGCTGTTTAATGATATTTTTGCACAGTTGTCGAGCCCGCCAACACAACTCAGGGAAATAGGAAAAACCGGACAATATTTCCAGTTGTGAGTTTTGATCTAAAATTCATTTCAGAAACTTTGATTCTTAACTGTTGAGTTTTTACCGCTTTGCAGAAGTTGGAATTTTGAGCGCGGAGTTATCAATTAACTGACAATTTATAACTCAAAACTCACAACAGCGATTAATCGACGGCGGTTAGTGCCGGTACAGTCAAAGGTTCTGAGATTTCTCGGGATTTGGGGCGGCCGGTCATGGCTGTTCGATCGCCCTGAGCTGCCTCTGGGGATCTGCTAGGATTGACGTTTGAATAGGGGCCTTCGTTAATCTGCAAGCGATCGCAAGGAATTTTATCCGACAAAATTGCACTGGCCATCATCCCGGTGTGAATTTCCAATGCTGCAGCGGGCATCGCTTCAAACACTAAGCGCTGTCCGGGAAAAACTACTCGTTCAAAGTACCAGTTAGGAATGTTGGCGATGCGAGCAATCTGAATCTGACTGGTGGCATTGACGTAGCAGCACAGAATCTTGCTGTCGGTGTCTGAGGGTACGGGGTCAAGAATTTGAGCCATAACTGCTGAGGGAGCCTTGCCTAAAAGTTTTAGTTATCTTCTCAGGCTAACACTAGGCGATCCCGGCTACTGTAAAGCCGACTACCAACTCCCGAATACATGAGAGAGCGATCGAACTTAAATTAAAATCTAACCGGATAAATATCTGCTTTTTGACTCCTAGCTGGGATTTTCATTCAAAATACGCTGTATTGACTTAAAAATTAGCTTTTTTCTGCTGCTCTCGCCGATCGACACCAACAAGCTCGGCTTTTAGCCAGTTTAAAAAAATTTAAGAATATTTAATGTCAAATTGCGAAAATTAGACATATTGTAAAGTTATATTAAAAGAATATTAACATAGCTGAAAAAGTTCCACTTTAGGATATGGCAATCATGGAAAACCGAGAAAACCGAGTCCTGTACGTTCGCCTCCCTTGCAATCCGATTTTCCCGATCGGAGTTGTCTATCTTTCGGATCACGTACACAAGCTGTTTCCCGATGTCGAACAACGCATTTTTGATTTAGGTGCCGTACCCCCCCTGGATTTCGCTAAAGCTTTGGATGCCAGCATAGACGAGTTTAAGCCGACGCTGCTGGTTTTCTCTTGGCGGGACATTCAAATTTACGCGCCCGTGGGCGGCAGGGGCGGCAACCCGTTGCAAAATGCCTTCGAGTTTTACTACGCCAAAAATCTGCTGATCAAGTTCCGGGGAGCACTCGGAGGACTGCGTTTAGCAGCGTCTTACTACACCGAACTCTGGCGCAATTTGGGACTGATTAAGCGTGGATTGAAGCGGGCCCGGAAATACCGCCCCGAAGCTCGTGCAGTGGTCGGAGGCGGTGCTGTGAGCGTGTTTTACGAGCAGTTGGGCCGCAGTTTGCCCACGGGAACTGTGGTTTCGGTGGGAGAAGGCGAAGCTTTGCTGGAGAAGTTGATTAAGGGCGAAGATTTGGCAGATGAAAGATGTTATGTGGTGGGAGAAACCGTGCCGCGCGCGAAGCTAATTCACGAAAAACCAGCCAACATCGAGAAAAGTGCTTGCGACTATAACTACATCGAAACGATTTGGCCGGAATTTTCCTATTATCTACAGGATATGGACTTCTACGTGGGAGTCCAAACCAAACGCGGCTGTCCTCACAATTGCTGTTACTGCATTTATACGGTGATTGAAGGGAAACAAGTGCGGATCAATCCGGCGGATGAGGTGGTGGCGGAGATTCGGCAATTGTACGATCGAGGTATCCGCAATTTCTGGTTTACCGACGCTCAATTTATCCCAGCCCGCAAATTCATCGATGATGCAGTTGAATTATTGCAAAAAATCATCGCCGCCGGTATGGACGACATACACTGGGCTGCTTACATCCGTGCGGACAATCTCACACCTGAGTTGTGTGATTTGATGGTAAAAACGGGGATGAATTACTTTGAAATCGGCATCACCAGCGGTTCCCAGGAACTGGTTCGCAAAATGCGGATGGGTTACAACTTGCGAGTAGTTTTGGAAAATTGTCGCGATTTAAAAGCAGCCGGTTACAACGATGTGGTTTCGGTTAATTACTCGTTTAACGTCATTGACGAAACCTTTGAAACTATCCGGCAAACTATTGCTTATCACCGAGAATTAGAGCGAATTTTCGGAGTAGATAAAGTAGAACCCGCTATTTTCTTTATCGGGTTGCAGCCGCACACAATTTTGGAAGAATACGCCTTTAAAAAGGATATTCTGCAACCGGGTTACGATCCCATGAGTTTGATGCCTTGGACAGCGCGCAAGTTGCTGTGGAATCCCGAACCTTTGGGTTCGTTTTTCGGGCAAATTTGTTTAGAAGCTTGGCAGCGTAATTCCAATGATTTCGGCCGCGAAGTGATGGCAATTTTGGAGGAAAAACTCGGCTGTGCGGATTTGGAAGAGGCATTAACCGCGCCTGTGGAAATCAAAGACAAACAGTTGGCAGCAGTTAATTAATTATCAGGTTCGCAGTCAGGACGACCGTCCTTGAAAAAAGGGGAAATGGAAGAAAAAATGTGTTTTCTGTTTCCCTTTTTATTATTCAATAAATAGGTAAGTGCAAATAAACATTACCGTGTAATATCAAATCCGCCCTTCATCGTCCTGTATTCATCTCTCTGTTCTCTGACCGAAAGCATCCAGGATACCCGCCACGTGATTCATTCCTTCGCAGACTCAGGACGGAGAAATAAAAAACCTGTATGCGATAAACAAGCCCCCGAATTTATCCGTGGGGTCAATTCTTTAATCTAAAATCTAAAATCTAAAATCTAAAATCGATTGACTCTGCGTTCTCTGCGTTCTCTGCGGTTTAATCATTCCAATGCAACCGGAATTGATATAACAGAGTCAGTTCGCGACATGGGGGCGCTTATTCCCGGTTTCTAGGGCGTCGGTTCAGTATTAGGAGTTGACAAAACAAACTGAAAATGATATGTGAATTGAAAAGCCTGTTAAAT
>NZ_JAUBOV010000122.1:0-14787 GCF_036700405.1 Microcoleus sp. T3_D1 | reverse complement strand
ATTGAAGGCGGTTGAAACCGCTACCGACTTCCTCCCCATGTCTAAAAGCCAGGGGCTTCCGTCTCGTTTTTCGGTGATGGAATGACCAGGGTCAACTCATTCCCAAACCCAGCTTGGTGCTCGTCTAGTTTTTCTACCCGTTCTACGACCACCGGAAAAATCGGCTCGCGACTCCGATCGGGCAATGAACGAAGAGCCGGATACCTCGCTACCACATCACGCGCATAAGTCTTGTGAAGTTTGGTCAACTCCACCTGCTCCTCAAAGGCTTTAAAAACTTCCTCAAAACTTTGCTCGTAGTCTATATCTACGCGACAAGAAACAATTGATGCAAACAAGCCTTCCAGTCCTATCAACTCCCGTTGCACTTCGACATCTCTATATCCGATATCAAAACATCCAGTTCCTACAAGACGGGCTAGATAAGTAGCAAAAGCAGCAAACAGGAAGTCACTCTGATTCCAAGCAGGATGGCCCTCCAGAAAGGTTGTGACCTCATCCGGTATGGACATCTTTACACTGGTGTACTGCTTTTGATTCAAGTGCGAGGTAGTTCGATCGGCATAGGGAACCGCGATCGGCTCTAACGTCGCCAGCTTCTCTACCCAGAAAGCTTCGTGCTGAGCAATTAACCCATCAAACCTCTCAATACGCCTCGCCCTATCTGGCTCGATGTCCTTAAACTGATACCCAACTTGCAGTCCAAATCTCTCGACCAAATCAGGAATCGATAGCGCTTGACCATCGATGGTCAGCACTTGGCGCAGCGCTACCTCGTAACTTGCTGTAGAAACCGTCAAGAAGCTGGGTTCGATCGCCGTGATTGTTCCTGGAGACGACTTAGACCGGTCATCCTTAACTTCGAGTTTGCGGATAACGATCGAGTCGTTCCCTATAGCCAACTTCGCCACACCAAGGGGATTGGGGTAGGAACCAAAGTCCAATGCCCTAATGTCGGCATCAATATCATAGGCACAACGATTGAACGAGAGTACACCTCCGGCAAAAAGTCTTTTTGAGTGTCCCAAATAGGTTCGCTCATCCAGATTTTGCTTCAAAGCTAACGCTTGACCACTTGATATCTCATCCACTAACTCTTCAAACGCACGAATTGCGGCTTCATGACATTTCCCAGTGAGAGAAAATGCCGTATCGTCATCAGCAATATCGATAGCAACCTGCTTCAGGATATCGCCGCCCTCAGCCGAATCGCTCATCACATACCACGTCACCCCATGAGTTTTCTCCCGGTGCATCAAAGCCCAAGAGGTAGCATTGAGTCCCGCATACTTCGGCCGTGGGGCGTCATGGTAGTCGATCGCTAACTGGCGCGGCAACTCCAAAATTTCTTTGGGTAATAGCGAGCTGTTTACAATGTTGAATAGGTAATCAAAAGGCTGTTGTCTTAAAAATGCTATGAGATTCTCTGTTTGTTGGATGTGAGGTATGTCCTTTGCCTTCGCCCAGCTACTTATCGATGTATCAGCGGAGATGACACCGAAAATCTGATGACCCCGCTCTAAAAGAAGTTCCGCACATTGAACAAGTAAAGTTCCTTGTCCAATAAGAAAGCAACTAAATGGATTCTGAATAGACATAGTTGTATTGCTTATAGTTTGAGCCACTCAATTCACCAGTGTTTACTACGGAGTCTTTCCACGGCATAGCAAATCACTTCATTCCCTTAATACTTATTCTGTGTTTCAGGAATGAAATAGTTCGCCACACGCTCTAGAAGCTTTGTTAGCTAATTTTAGATTTTTTTAAGTAGCTAGGTTGACATCATCACTGCTTTGTAAAACTCATCTAAACTTACCTAAAGCCATCTTTAGACACAATTCGGAGTTTACTTCCTACGCTGTTGGGTAGACGGCTAATCCCAAGATAAGTAGGCTATCCCCCTCCAGCCGAGGGTTCCCAGTTTAAAATGTTGATGCTGGCGTTGAAATCACGATCTAAAGATCTGCCACAAGCAGGACAGTCAAAAGTCCGAATGCTTAGTGGCATATCTTTTTTAGTGCCACAATTCGAGCAAGTTTTAGTGCTGGGGAACCATTGGTCTACCAGCACTAAATTTGCCCCATACATTTTGCACGCCATATCGAGTTGGCGTTTGAATTCGTAAAACCCTAGATCCGATATTGCCCCGGCTAACTTGTGATTCACCATCATTCCTTGAATGTTCAAGTTTTCAATCTTAATTAGCTTAAAAGTTTGGGCGGTGGGAGTTGTTAGCTTGTGAAGAAAGTCTAAGCGAATACGAGCTATCCGTGCATGGAGCCGACGGATTTTATGGTAGGTTTTGCGCTGATTTTGGGAGCCTCTTACCTGTTTTGATGCTTGGCGCTGCAAGGTGGCAAGCTTGGTTTTCGCTTGTTTTAACGGCTTCGGCGCATCAAAGACCTGCTGAGTTGACAGCGTGGCAAAAGAATTAATGCCTACATCGATTCCTACAGAGCTTTCAGATTGTTGAACTGGCAAACGTTCGGCATCAATGCAAAAGGAAACAAACCAACGACTTCCTTCTTTGGAAATCGTAAAAGTTTGAGACACATAACCGCGTTCTAAGGCTTCGTAGAGTCGAAAAGTTCCCAATGTAGGAATCTTGATAGTGCTGCCAGCATTTAGTAAAACTTTGCCGTTAGACGAATCAACTGTAAAAGAGTGACCGTCTCGGCGACTAGCAAATTTTGGATGACCTGCCTTTCCAGAGCGATACCGACTAAAAGCATCTTTCAAGTCAATCAAAGCATTTTGATAAACGCGACTAGATAATTGATTCATCCAAGCGAATTCAGGCTGTTTCTTGACGTAGTTGGTGAGAACTTTTTTGAATTCGTTAAGTACCTTTGAGTCTGTGAATTGTCCCTCGCCATACATTTGAGTCCGCAAGCTCAACCCCATGTTAAACACTACCCGCCGAAATCCTGCGTGTTTTGCCATCAAGGTGGCTTCCCGGTTATTCAATTTGAGCGCTCGCTTGACGGCAAACACAAAACTTCTCCTCAACGATTAACTATGGATATTTTTAGCGAACTATTTGGCACTTAAGTCTTGCTCATAATTCGCGCTTTAACCCCAGTCCGTCAGCTTTGCCCTTGCCAAAGGCTAGCTTAGCGATGGATGCGATCCCCGTGAGCCCCATCATAAACGATCGCTGCCTAGTCCTGTCAAGGTGCGATCGAACTCCAGCCCAGTCCGCGATGGTTCCTGACGGGCAATTGTCAGCGGAGTTTTAACCTGGACTTCCCCGATACAAATGTACTAACAGTCCTAAAACTATTACTCAACAAAGGATGCAACTGTTGAGCTGAAAATTTGGCCCCATTTATAAGCAATAGCTGACGCAGGCGATCGCGCTCAATTGTTGTAGATTTAATATAATTGCCGATCGCAAACAGATATCAATCATCTACAGGAGTACACAATTTTTTACTCAACAATTGAAACCTTTGTGATGAGAGGCTTTTGAGCTTGTGTAAGTATATTTGCATGAGGAAGTTCAGTAAGAGGGGAAATGCAAGAGGCAGTTGTTTGTTGCTCATCACTAATGCGCCCATAAGTTAGAGCGCATTAGGAAATCAGCTATTTATTGATTGAAGGTAAAACGACCGTCAACTTTTTCTCCGTTAATATCCGCAGTCACTTTCACTGGATACTGACCGGGTTCATTGCCGGGAAACAACACAGCGTAATGTTTGCCCTCAGCATCATACTTGAGAGCTAGGGTTTGCTGCTTTCCACTCGGCAACTGCACTTGAGCCGTCACTTTCGCGTTAGGAACTGGTTCCTTTTTATCCCCTTTTAGCAAAAATAAATCTAAATGAGTTCCGGTAGCTTCTTTTTCCGGTACAAACTCTAAATGGTAAGCTCCAGACTCCACAACTTGCCCCCCTTTAGTTGGTGTTGCAGGAGCAGCGGCGGGAGTAGAAGACGCAGGTTGAGAGGCGACAGGAGGGGATGGTGGACTACTATTTGTATCGCTTGCTTGGTCGCCTTGACTGCAAGCTCCCAAAAACAGCAATCCAACACTACCTAGAACAATTAAATTTGACTTAAGCGATTTCATTGGTTTGACTCCTTGCTGACTGACAATAATTGGAAAATATCACACATTAACTACCTTTCCGTCTTCAATAACTGGCTGAGGTTGTTGAGGTCGTAAAAAATGCCCAAATTGAGCATACAAAGCTGGCAAAACTAACAGAGTTAAGGCTGTAGAAGTAAATAACCCTCCTAAAACTACGACGGACAGCGGTTGCAAAATTTCCTTGCCCGCCCCACCTTCAAAGACTAAAGGTGCTAAACCCAAAGCAGAAGTTAAAGCGGTCATCAGGATGGCGTTCAGCCGTTCCATCGAGCCTTTAATAATTGCTTCCTTAAAAGGCATTCCCTCGGCAAATTTAGTGTTGTAGTTGTCTACTAAAAGCAAGCCGTTACGGGTAGCAACGCCGAATAATGTGACAAAGCCAACCAGGGAAGCTACAGAGATGATGCTGCCAGTCAAAGCTACCGCAATTACTCCTCCTACTAATCCGATCGGCAAATTAATCATAATCATAGCAGTTGAAGGAATTGACTTGACTGACAAGTACATCAATACTGTAATTACCAAAAAGGCGATCGCACTAAATATCATAATATTTTGCGACGCTCTTTGTTCGGCTTCAAATTGACCGCCGTACTGGATAAAATAGCCAAAAGGCAACTCTACCTCTCGTTTGACTTTAGCTTGAATTTCATTCACAACCGATCGCAAATCCCTATTTTTAGCATTAGCCGCTGCTACAATCAAGCGAGAAACATTCTCGCGGTTAATCGTATTTGGCCCCGTACCGTATTTAACAGTCGCAACTTGGGCGAGGGGAATCTTGTTGCCGCTTGGAGTATCTACCAACAAATTTTGAATAGTTTCTAAGTTATTTCGGGCTTCAGGCTGCAACCAAACAACTAAATCAAAAGTTTGCTGCACTTCCAAAACTTGAGAAACAACTTTGCCGTTTAAAGCTGTCTCAATTATTTCAGAAAGCTCTCCGATTTTCAAACCGTATCTACCCGCAGCTTGACGGTTAAACTTAATTTGAATTTGTGGCACTGGCACCTGCGGTTCGAGTTGCAAGTCTACAATCCCTTCAACAGTTTTCATTTGCTCTTCAACTTGGGCACCGATGCTGCGAAGTTGATCCAAATCCGGGCCAAAGATTTTGACAGCAATCTGACTTCTGACACCAGATAAAACCTCATCCATCCGGTGAGAAATAAAACCGCCGATATTTGGTGCAACTCCCGGCAATTTACCAAACTCCTGCCGCAACGACTCCAAAGTTTGCGGCCTGTTTTTCATGCCCTCCTCGCTTAAACCAATATCAATGTGAGCTAAATTAACTCCCGCAGCATCAGCATCACCCGGAGCTCTGCCCGATCGCACTTGCACGTATTGAAACCTGCTATCATCCTTAAGAGCATCTTCAATAGCAAAAGCTGCGCTATCTGTTGTCTCCAAAGACACCCCCGGATAAAGCATAATAGTATTCACCAAAGTTTGCTCCTGAAACTCCGGCAAAAACACCCGCCCAAAAGATGGCAAAATAATTAATGCAGCCACCATGCTAGCAGCAGCTAAAGCTAAAATAATCCCCGAATAGCGCATTGACAAATTTATCGTAAAATGATATATGCGCTTGCACAATCTCGGCAGCCAAGGTTCTCGTGAACTCATGCGTTTGGTAGGCAACAAGATAGCGCAAAGGGCCGGAGATATTAACAGCGATTCTAGACTAGAAATCACAACAACTACCAAATAAGTAATCCCCATCGGCGTAAAAATTCGACCTTCTACACCGGGCAAAGTAAAAATAGGAGAAAACACAACAATCCCAATAACAGTCGCTCCAATTAACGAATCGCGCACCTCCTCACTGCCATCAAAAATCACATCCATCACCGGGCGCGGATGAAGAGAAGCCTTATTTTCTCTCAAATTGCGGTAGGTATTTTCGGCATAGACGATCGCATCGTCGATCGCAGTGCCGATCGCCACCGACAAACCCCCCAAAGTCATCGTATTCAGCCCCAGCCCCAGCCAATACATCGCCAGCAGCGCCAACAGCCAAGTCAGAAAGAAATCCAGCAAAACAACCGCGAGAGTGCGCCAATTCATCAAAAACGGGATGAGAATAAGGGTGACGATAATACTGCCTTCAATTAAAGCCGATCGCACATTCTCCACCGAAGAATTAATATATTCTTCCTGTCGAAAAGTCACAGTAACTTTAATATCTTTTGGCAGAGCTTCCTGCACCTGGGCCATTGCTGCCTCAACGGCTTTCGTTACCGTCGGAGTATCAGCAACTGGCTGTCTGTTTACCATCACAATCACAGCTTTTTTGCCGTTAAAACTGCCATCGCCCCGCTTGATTGCAGCACCAATCTTGACCTCAGCCACATCACTAATTCTGACGGGTGTGCCGTGGCGAGAGTCGATCGCCGATTGCTGCAAATCTTCCACAGACTCAATCCGCCCCACCCCCCGGATTAAAGTTTCTCGATCCGGCGTAATTAAATACCCCCCCGGCGCGTTAACATTCGCAGCCGCCGCCGCTTCAGCTACTTGCTGCAGCGACACATTAAAAGCTTTCAACTTGGCAGGTTCTACTAATACTTGATACTGCCTTTCTTCGCCCCCGTAAGCCACCACTTGAGCAACGCCAGTCACTGCCAAAAGGCGATTTGTGACTTGCCAATCAACCAGACGGCGCACTTCCATCAAAGGAGTAGTTTCCGAGGTAAAAGCATAGGTAATAACAGTGCCCACAGGAGAAGTTGTGGGAGAAATTTGTGGTGTTTCTACCCCAGCCGGGAGTTTGCTTTCAGCTTGCTGCAACCGTTCTGTTATCAACTGGCGCGCTTGATAAATTTCAGTTCCCCAATCAAAGATTACCTTAACCGAAGAAAGGCCCACAGCAGAAGACGATCGCACTGCTGTTACCCCAGGAGTCCCATTAATTGCACTTTCGATCGGTAGTGTTACCAAAGACTCAATTTCTTCCGGCGCGAGACCCGGTGCTTCCGTCTGAATTTCCACCTGCGGGGGTGCAAAAGGAGGGAAGACATCAAGCGACATTTGGGGGATGATATACAATGTCCACAGACTAACAATAATGGTGGCGATAACGACTAGCCAGCGGCGGTTAATTACCCATCTAAGAATTGTGCTGAACATTTAATAATTTGGGAATTGGGAATTGGGAATTGGGAATTGGGCATTGATAAAAACAGCTATCCGTCTATCCGTGACTTCCGTGTCATGCTGTTACTTCAAACTCTTGACCGAAAGCCTCCAGGATACCCGCCACGTGATTCATCCGTCCAGAAATAAAAAACCTGTATCCGAGAAACTTGCCGAACGTATTTATCTCGCGCAAGTCAATGCTTCAATTCTTTAATCTAAAATCTAAAATCTAAAATCGATTGACTTCTGCCTCTTGAGTTTTAACGTGATGGTTGTCATTGTGTAACAGGAGTTCATTGTCCAACGCCGATGCAGAGGCGGAAAAACCATTATTTGCAGTATTGTTTCCAGAATCCGCTGCTATTGCTGGCAATTGGCGCCGATTTCCCCACAACACGCCGGCTGTGAAAGTCAGGGATGCGATCGCAACTCCTCCCCCTATTCCCGCCCACCATAAAGACACGGGTAAATTATTAAAATTAACCTCTGCTGCCTTTGGAGTTGCGTCTTTCTTTGCCTCGTGTTTTGAGGGCTTGCTGCCGCCCCGCAAAGATTGTGCGTAAAGTTGAGGTGCTCGCTGCGTTACTATCAAATCTCCCTCGAATAAACCCCTCTTCACTTCAACTAAATCTCCGGCTGTTTGACCTTGTTCAATTTCAACAGCTTGATAAGCATTGCCATTTTGGACGTAAACGGTTTTTTTCCCGCTAACATCCACTACCGCCGCACTCGGAATTGCTAAAATATTTGTGGCAGTTTTGTCTGTTAAAATCTCCAACTCCGCAAACAGTCCTGGCTTTAATTCGCCGTTAATATTATCTAGTTCTGCTTTCACCGGCACAACCCGCGTTTCTCCTGACACGGATGACCCAATTAAGGCGATTTTTCCATTGAAAGTGCGATCGGGTAAATTAGCGACTTTTACCCTGACTTCCTGGCCCTGTTTTACTTTATTCAGGTCTTTTTCGTAAATGTTGGCTGTGGCAAAAACGCGGCTGTCATTTAACAGACTCATCAACGGTTTTTCAGCGTTTACTGACTCTCCTGGGGTGATGAAGCGATCGGCTACCGTCCCCGAAATCGGAGCAACTACGGTAACGAGTCCTCGATCGTTGGCAGCAGTTCCTAATTGTTGCAGTCGCGCTTGATAGGCTGCGTCAGCCAAGCGAATGCGCGATTGAGCGACTTCGACGGCAGTTTTGCCGCGTTTGACTTGGTTCTCGGCTTCTAGGACTTCCCGGCGGCTCTGAGCTCTGGTAAGTTGAGCTTTTGCTTCTGCTACTCTGCCTTGAGATTCCCGCAATTCCCGCATCGGGAGGTCTACTTCGGCTTGTTTAATTTCGGTTTGGGCTTTGATAACTTCTGGACGGCTTTTTGCCTTAGCAACAGCGGCTTGTGCTTCGGCGAAGTGGGCTTGCGATTCCAGCATTGTGCGCCGCGCGATCGCCCCAGATGCCACTAATTCTTTGTCGCGATCGAACTGTTCTTTGGCAACAGTTAATTCTGTTTCTGCCCGTGCTATTTCGGCTTGCGCTATTTCAACTTGACGCTGATAGTTTTCTTTAGCGGCTTGCACAACTGAACGCTTGTTTACTAATTCTTGTTCTTGCTGGTACTGCTTAGTTACCGCTGCCAATTGGGTTTGGGCTTGGGCGATTTCTGCTGCGGATATTTGACTTTGGCGATCGTAATTTTCTCGTGCTAATTTGAGATCGCCTTCCGCTTGCTGCAAATCTGCCTCAGCTTCGGCACGTTTCGAGAGAGATTCAACCCGCAATTGTCCTAATTCTGAACTCGATAAAACCGCCACCGGTTGACCTTTTGATACTTTGTCCCCAGGCTCAACCAGCAACTCTACTACTTTGCCAGCAACAGGAGCCGTAACTTCAACTTTTTCGTTGGGTAAAGTTTCAATTTGTCCTGTGGTTTTGATGCCGATATCTAGTCGCTGGCGGGCGGCAGGGGAGACTTTAATACCTAATCGTTTTGCGGTTTCGGCATCGACAGAAATAGCAGCAGGAGTTTGAGTTGTTTCGCCGCTTTGGTGAAATTCATCTCCGTGGCCAGCGTGGGCAAAAACAGCGGCAGGAGAACTTAGCAAAATTAGGCTGAACAAACTTCCCGAAAAGCTGCTAATAATTGCCGGATATTGAGCATATTTGTGGAATATCATCGTTGGCAATGTCCTTGAAATCAGGTTGAGTGCCACAGGTTTAGCAGTTGGTATTTTGCCAAGGTAAGTAAGTGATACCCATTAAGTAAAGTTACTTGTTAGCATTTTCCAAGAAGCGACTGCTAAGCAATGACCAAGAGCTAGAAATGCTCTACTCAACCTAGTATTTCACGGTCAAATGAAATTAGGATGAAATTTCGCATCAGCAGCCCAGATGCCCACCAGCTTCTAAAATACGAAGATAAGTTTCGCCTAATGACAAGCGATTTGGCTGTAGATTTTTTGCCGATTTTTTTATCTCTGCTGGCGCTGCAATTTCGTTGGTCAATGCGCTCACTAGCTCATCTACGGCTGCATTGGATTTATAAGTGGTGTTTAATTCCAAGCTATTCAATATCATAAACTACCCTCTCTATCTATATAGCTTTTTGCTGACCTATCTACTACTTTAGAGGTATGGCTGAGCAATTGTCTACAGTATTATTACGTAACTTGCTACTACTTTAGAGGTAGGGCGGCTCAATTATCTACAGTCTGTGTAGGTACTCTCAGGAAACTGAGGTGGAGTCAGACAAATGCTGACAGCCACAGTCGAGCTACATTACTTGGTCTACCAAGGTGGTCGCCACTTTTTCATTTGCTCAGTTTCTTGCTTTTGTGAACCAAGTATGTTCTTAACTATTGAGCTACTGTGATTAATGTCACTCATTTTTTGGATTTGGGTCACGTTTTGTTGAGGTGAGCTAAATTACTTTTTGTACCAAGCTTGCCGCCACTGCTTCATTTGCTCAATTTCTTGCTTTTGCGAAGTCAGAATTTCTTGAGACAATTTCTTCATTTCCGGGCGTTTTGACTTCTTCAAAGCATCTTGGGCCATCACTAAAGCTCCTTCGTGGTGAGGAATCATCGCATTGATAAATCGCAAGTCAAATTGGTCGTCAGCCGCCCCTAAATCCATGCTCATCATCATGTGGTGCATTTGTTCGGGAGTCATGGCCATCATACGACCCATAGGAGCCTGATAAGCCATCGGGGTACTGCTGGCTTTGGGATACCAAGTTTTTCGCCACTCTTTCATTTGATTGATTTCGCGGTTTTGAGCAGCAATTATATCAGTGGCAAGTTTTTTCATTTCCGGGCGTTTGGATTGTTTAAGCACATCTTGAGCCATTTTTACAGCACCTTGATGGTGTACTGTCATGCCATCAATAAATCGCAAATCGTAGTCGGCATCAGCCGGGCCTAAATCCATTGACATATCGTGATTCATGCCATGATGCTCCATGCCACCCATGCCACCGCCTTGTGCCACGTTTTGCTTGTTGTTTGCTTCGGTTGCAGCCGTAACATTTGGGGCGGGAGTTTCACTGGAAGGGGCATTTGAACAAGCTGCAAGCACTCCGCTGGTTAAAGCGGCTGTGGCGGTCAACATCAGCGCTGCAAAGCCTGTTTTCAATGAAAGTGGTTTCATAGAGCTTATATCCTTAAAACTGCCATTTATCTTCAGCTTTCCACATATAAATGAAATTAGGATGAAATTTTTGCTGCGAACTTGTAAAGAATTATTGCTCTGCCGTCGATCGCACTCAAAGTTAAGATTTACACAACTCACAACCTAATTATGTAGGGTGCACAGTGCGCGCCTTACCCCTAGGGGTAGCGTGTCAAACCAGTTTTTTCATCATTCCTGATTTATTTTGCAATTCCCCTTGACTCTCCTGTGGACTGGAGACTTTACAATAAAGTTAATTCATTGATTGAGCAGAGTAGTTTCTGCTGAGGTTCAAATTATGACATTACAGCTAAAAGTGCCTAAGATGGCTTGTTCTGCTTGTGCGACTACAATCACAAAAGCAGTCCAAGCCATTGACTCAGCCTCGACGGTTGAGGCGGATATCAAGACAAAATTGGTCACGATTCAAACCGCTAAGTCAGAAAGTGAAGTTAGGAAAGCGATCGCATCGGCGGGCTATCCAACAAGTCAATTTTAGATTTTAGATTTTAGATTTTAGATTTACTTGCAGCTTTGAATCTGGGAGATTTAACAAGAGTCTAAAATTTTTGATTCTCCACGACAGGAGTACGTCGCACGTTATCCGTTTTTAGGCGAGGTCATTTGAAGACAGAAGGTAACTTTATAAGTTAGGAGGGCATCTATGGACAATCTCACACTTAAACTGCGGGGCATGAGTTGTGCTTCTTGTGCTTCCTCTATCGAACAAGCAATTCAATCTGTTCCCGGCGTACTTGAGTGTCACGTAAATTTTGGGATGGAACAAGCAACCATCCAATACGACTCCAAGCAAACCAACTTAGAAACAATTCAATCTGCTGTTGATGATGCGGGATACCAAGCTTTGCCGCTTCAAGAAATGGCGGCGACAGAGGATGATTCCGAACAAGCCGATCGCAAATCTGAATCTCAAACCTTGCAGCGGAAACTCTGGACAGCAGGTATCATCAGCATCCTGCTATTTGTGGGCGCTATTCCAGCGATGACCGGCTTGCATCTGCCATTTATTCCAGCATGGCTGCACAATTTTTGGCTGCAATTAGTCCTGACATCACCCGTACAATTTTGGTGCGGCAAATCGTTTTATGTGGGAGCTTGGAAATCTCTAAAACGGCGTGTAGCAACAATGGATACCCTGATTGCATTGGGAACGAGTGCTGCTTACTTTTATTCTGTATTTGTGACATTTTTTCCCGGTTTCTTCACTGCCCTCGGTTTGACTCCTAGCGTTTACTACGAAGTAGCCGCCAGCGTTATCGCCTTAATTTTGTTGGGGAAAACCCTAGAAAATCGGGCGAAGGGAGAGACTTCGGAGGCCATTCGCAAGCTCATGGGTTTGCAAGCAAAAACGGCTCGGATAGTTCGCAACGGGGAAGAGTTGGAAGTGCCGATCGCCCAAGTGGAAATTGGCGACATCGTGCAGGTGCGGCCGGGAGAGCAAATCCCCGTAGATGGAGAGGTAATTGAGGGTGCTTCGACCGTAGACGAAGCAATGGTTACGGGAGAAAGTTTGGCTGTCAAAAAGCAGCTTGGCGACGAAGTTATCGGAGCCACAATTAATAAAACTGGCAGTTTCAAGTTTCGGGCGACAAGAGTTGGCAAAGATACATTTTTAGCTCAAATTGTCAAGATGGTGCAGGACGCACAGGGGTCAAAAGCACCGATTCAAAAGTTAGCAGACCAAGTGACTGGTTGGTTTGTTCCCGCAGTAATTGCCGTCGCTTTAGCTACTTTTATTATCTGGTTTAACGCGACGGGAAACATCACTCTCGCCACGGTAACAATGGTGGAAGTGCTGATTATTGCCTGTCCCTGTGCTTTGGGTTTGGCGACTCCGACTGCTGTGATGGTTGGCACGGGTAAAGGTGCAGAAAACGGGATTTTAATTAAAGGAGCCGAGAGTTTAGAATTGGCTCACAAAATCCAAATCATCGTGTTAGATAAAACTGGAACTCTCACAGAAGGCAAGCCCACTGTAACTGATTTTGTGACAATTAAAGGAACGGCGAACAGCAATGAGTTAAAGTTGCTGCAATTGGCTGCGTCTGTAGAGCGAAATTCGGAGCATCCTTTGGGGGAAGCTGTTGTTAGGTACGCTCAATCTCAAGAGGTTAATTTGACGGATGTTAAGGATTTTGAGGCGATCGCGGGAAGTGGCGTGCGCGGGGTTGTAGGCGGAAAGTCGATCGCCCTGGGAACGCTGAGGTGGATGCAGGAACTAGGTTGCGATACTGAATATCTGGAACTGCGCGCCAGAGCTTTGGAAGCTGCGAGCAAAACGGTTGTTTGGATGGCTGTAGAAGGCAAAATAGAGGCAATTCTGGGCATTGCGGATGCCCTCAAACCATCGTCAGCGCAGGCGGTGAAAGCGCTTCAAAAGCTCGGTTTGGAGGTGGCGATGCTGACTGGGGATAATCGCGCGACTGCGGAGTCGATCGCCCAATCCGTGGGCATTACTCGTGTTTTTGCCGAAGTTAGACCCGACCAAAAAGCAGCTCAAATTCAAGCCCTGCAAGGGGAAGGAAAAATTGTCGCGATGGTGGGAGACGGGATTAACGACGCACCGGCTTTGGCCGCTTCAGACGTGGGAATTGCGATCGGCACCGGCACAGATGTGGCGATCGCAGCCAGCGACATTACCTTAATTTCAGGAGATTTGCAAGGGATAGTTACAGCAATTAAACTTTCCCGCGCCACCATGCGGAACATCCGCGAAAATCTGTTTTTTGCGTTTATTTACAACATCGCTGGAATCCCGATCGCGGCTGGTATTTTATTCCCCATTTTTGGCTGGCTGCTAAATCCAATTATCGCCGGTGCAGCAATGGCTTTCAGTTCAGTCTCTGTAGTTACTAATGCTTTGCGATTGCGGAATTTTCAAGCCAAATCTAGTGCATAAATTAGGATTTTTCCCCAACATCCTGGTAAGCAATGCCCACCAGACACCGATTTATCAACAAAAATCTTTTGTATAAACTAGGAGAAATTTAAAAAATGTTGAACCAACGCCAAATCTTAGGAAGCCTCGGAAGTTTAGGAATTATGCTCGGAATTGCATCGGGAGTTCGAGCCAATCAAATCTCAATCCATCCTGCCAATTCAACCCCTAAATTTCGGCATATCGAACAGCCGTTAAGTTTAAAAATAGGCGTAACAGCAGGCGGATTGACCTTAATTGGTTTAGAATTATGGTGGTTTTTGTTCAGTAAAAAGCCAGCTAAAACCAAGTAAACTTTGCCGACGCGGTTTTTTCCAGCAAGAAATCGCTAAAATTGAGGAAGCTTAAAAAATTTGGAGTGAGCTAAATGCAACTACTACACACGATGCTCCGAGTCGGCAACCTGGAAGAGTCCCTCAAATTTTACACCGAGGTTCTGGGCATGAAATTGCTGCGAAAAAAGGACTATCCAGACGGTAAATTTACTCTGGCTTTTGTTGGCTACGGCGACGAATCAGACACTACAGTTTTGGAATTAACATACAACTGGGGCGTCACAGAGTACAATTTGGGAGATGCTTACGGTCATATTGCGATCGGCGTTGACGACATTTACGGTACTTGCGAAGAAATTAAAGCTCGTGGCGGTAAAGTTAGTCGCGAACCCGGCCCGATGAAGCACGGTTCAACTGTCATCGCTTTTGTACAAGACCCAGATGGATATAAAGTTGAATTAATTCAACTGCAAAATCAAGGTAGCAACACCCAGAAAGTAGCAGCAACAACCGCATCCTAACTTTCTTAAGAGGGGGAAGGGGAAGGACAAACTATCTTCCCTCTTCCGTTTTCCTTTTGACAACTGTCAACTGTCAACTGTCAACTGTCAACTGTCAACTGTCAACTGTCAACTGTCAACTGTCAACTGTCAACTG
>NZ_JAUBOV010000006.1:123445-154144 GCF_036700405.1 Microcoleus sp. T3_D1 | reverse complement strand
TGCTTACTTAAATGAATTAATCTAGAATATAGAGGCTTCTTTTCTATTTTTCTTCCCGACTCCCATACTTTAGATACTTCTCTCTCGCCAGTTTGGTTAGCCTGCGGGCGATAACTTTTGCGTTCTATCATATAGCAGAGGGCGAAGAATTTTGGCTCTTATCATACTTTTAACCATTTACAAAACCGGGATGCTCCCGATGCCCAGTCAGGATTGCACTGCTCTACAATTAGTAAAAATTTTAATTTTTTATTACTCATTTGTTTGCTACTCAGGGGTTGACTTTCTGGGACGTTAGCTGTAATTCTAGCTGGCTGAATTAATAGAGTTGGTTGTTTTGTATTCGATTAACTTGCTTTGCTGCCCCAGCAATCGGCGCTGGTGAAACTGGATTTGACCTTGTAGCTGGGGAAATTTGGCTAATACGCAAGACAAAGCGTAGATGGCTGCCTCTTTACTTGCGATCTCCCGATGCTTTATATAATAGTTATAGGTGCGATAGGTTGCTAAGGGGTAGCCACTCAATAGTAACAGGCTCCAGCCTTTGGTCGGCCATGTCATTGCCAAGGCTAGGGCTGGCAAGACTAAGCCCCAAAACCAGGTGCTGCGGGTTTCTTTGACCCAATGGCGCTCCGGTTCGCTTCCGTGCATCCAGGAACCCTCGGCGTAGGCGTGACCCGCTCTTTGAGCGCGTTTCCACCACTGAGAGAAACTGGTCATTTGCGCGTCGTGCAGGGTCATTTCTGCATCTAAGCGGAGGATTTTCCAACCTTTTTGGCGCAACCGCACGCACAGTTCGGGTTCTTCGCCGGCTATTAGTGCGGGATTGAAACCTTCGACTTGCTCAAATGCTGCCGCGCGCATCATGGAATCGCCACCGCAGGCTTTGGTTTCGCCGATGGGGGTATCCCACTCGATGTCGCACAATTGGTTGTAGATGCTGGCTTCGGGGTATCGTTCGCGCCTGCGCCCGCATACTGCTGCTACCTCGGGTTTGGCTGTGAGTTCGCTGTAGGCCCGATAGATCCAGCCGTCAACGATTTCGCAGTCGCCATCGACAAATTGGACAAATTCGATGTCTGGAACTAATTGCAGCAAGCGGGCAAAGCCTTCGTTTCTGGCGCGTGCTGCGGTAAACGGTATAGATAAGTCTAGTTCTACTGTATCGGCTCCGGTCGATCGGGCTAACTCTACGCTACCGTCTGTTGAGCCGGAATCGACATAGACGACGCGGGCAACTTTGTCTGTGGCCGACACTAGGCATTGGCGGAGGCGCTGCCCTTCATTTCGTCCGATCGCCACTAATCCCATTTGTTTCAAGTTTTACCTTTTGAATTCGACTACTGAGCTGTTATTTTAATATTTTAGTGACACTCAAGGTAAGTTCACAATATCTTTATATTGTAACTTCTATGGAGCTGCGGTTTTCGGTGTTAAACTGCCTCTAGCTTATTCTGTATTAAGCCACACCAATCATTTTGAGTCGAGCTTGGTCAAAAATGCTGAATTTAAGTTCTTTGTTCACAATTTACTGTAGCGATCGGGCAGTCAGCCATATATTTTTTTCACTCTGCGAACAGTGGAATTACCCTGACTCTCAAGTCCGCATGGTTGTTCCGAATTGCGATCCGTCATGTCGCAGACCGAATCTTGTGGAAGCTGTACCCAGATACCTCAAATGGCTGTATTACCGCAGCCCTGACAGACTTAGAGATTATACAGAAAAGCGTTTCCTTAGAGATGTCAAGGATTTTGATGCAATTTACTTGTGGCCTAACACTTCGATCGAAACCTTTAGGAAAGTGAAGCAGCAGAGCAAACCCATTTTTTTGGAGCGCATCAACTGCTATACAAAGCAGGCAAAATCTATTATTGATGATGCTTCCAGCCGCTTGGGAATCTCTCCCCAACACCAAATTACTGCTGGTATGATTCAGGAAGAGGATGAAGAAATTAGTTTGGCAGATTTCATTTTTTGTCCGAGCCCCGAGGTAAAAAAATCTTTTATGGGAGCGGGAGTTCCCGAACATAAACTGATCCTTACCAGTTACGGGTGGTCTCCCAAGCGCTTCCCGCATTTTTCGATCGACAAGCCACTGTCAGACACGATTACTGTTATCTTTGTGGGCAGCGTTTGTGTCAGAAAAGGAGCTCATTTGCTGTTGCGGGCTTGGGAAAAAGCAGGAATTAAAGGCAGACTACTGCTTTGCGGAAGTATGGAGCCAGCAATTGCTGAAACTTGCAGCAGCATTTTAGCACGCTCAGATGTAATTCATAGGGATTACTCCAACGATATTGCCCTTGCTTATCGCGAAGCTGACTTTTTTGCATTTCCCAGTCTCGAAGAAGGTAGTCCGCTGGTTACTTATGAAGCGATGGCTAACGGTTTGCCAGTTCTAACGTCCCCTATGGGAGCGGGCGGCGTTGTCCGAGATGGCAAAGATGGCATAATTGTTTCGCCCTATGATGAAGAAGCGCTAGTGACGGGCTTGCAACAGCTAGCTGGTTGTGCCGAGTTGCGGCTTCGGATGAGTGACTCTGCCCGCGAGCGGGCACAGGAATTTACGTGGGAAAAAGTTGCGCGGCGGCGTGCTGAGTTGGTACTCGAAAGATTGAAACCAGCTTGACAAGTGAGGGAGAAAACTTGAGCTTTTGGACGCTCCCGGGACTGAAAGCCCCGGGTTTTTTATTTAATTTTAAATCCAAAATCCTAGCTGTTCGTAACTAATCCAATTTGTTTCAAGTTTTACCTTTTGAATTCGACTACTGAGCAGTTCCTTTATATTTTAATAAAAGTCGAGCTAATTTCATAATTTTTCTGCGACTTCTAGAAATTATTTTTCAGACTTCCTGGGTTTTTTTTTCGATTATTTTTGCCGGTATTCCTACTGCGGTTGCACCTGGTGGCACGTCACAAATCACCACAGCATTGGCACCAATCAAAGCATGATCGCCGATCGTGACGGAGCGAATAATTTTCGCTCCTGCACCGATATCGACGTGACCGCCGATTTTGACATCAGCAACAATTGTCACCTGTTGAAGAATCAGACAGTTAGGGCCAATGGAAGCACTTGGATGAATGACAATGCCATTAGGATGAGGCAGCAGCAGTCCTCCTTGTATTTGGCAGTTTAAAGGGATGTCTGTTGCAGTTACAACGGTCCAGAATCGATACTGAATGATGTTCCAACGGCATAAAAAATAGCCGAAAATCCCACCCTGCTGCTGCCACTTTTGATAGTTGCGGATAGATTTGAGCAGTTGGCGACTAGGCTCCCACCACTTGCTGGGTTTTTCGCGGCTCCAGTCTGCTTCTGTAGCAGAAACGATTGGCTTAGTGATTGACTCAACCATTGTTTGTGGAATATTTTGATGATGTTGACAATTGTGCCTATTTGTGCAGTTTATCTTAACAGGGCTCTCTAACTTGACTAGGTAGATTGATTGAATCTCCGCAGAGTTATAGGAGGAAGAAAAAGGCAGAAGGAAGACAATGATTTAAGTATTGTTTTCCGCAGGGCGGGATTTGATAATTTTGGCTGGGATACCAACGGCAGTTTGACCGGCTGGAATGTCTGATAAAACTACAGCATTGGCACCGACATTTACGTCGTCTCCCAAGTTTACTTTTCCGAGGATTTTTGCACCAGCGCCGACGTTAACCCGATCGCCCAATTGAGGCGATTCTAGCGGTTTTTCCAAATAGCGGTTTCCCAGGGTGACGCCTTGGCGGATAATGCAGTCGTCGCCGATCGTACAATATCCGTGAATAATAATAGCGTTTTGATGTTCAATCACCACGCGACGACCGAGCTTCACAGTGTAAGGCAAGTCTATCCCGTAACTATTGCGAACTTTTCGGTAGAGAGATCGATAAATAATGCTCAAAGGAGCTCGCAGTAATTTCGGTTCTACCTGCATTCTCCAGACGCCAAAACGCTGCACTGCTACGGCCCGAAATCCCGGTTTTGTCCAATCTCGACCATGAGCAATCCAGTCTTCTTTAATTTGCTGCCACAGTCCCAGGCCGGGGTCTTCTAGTTGATTTTCACTGGTGATTAAGTTTTGCTCAGTTACCATAAGCTCTAATTCACACTATTTCTTGTTTACTCTATTGCTAGATGCCCACGATCTTAATGGGTCTCTCAGGTTTTTTAGGAAGGAGCAATCCGGTTTTATAGACCGAGAATACTAATTTCTCGGCTGCATCATAAAATATTTTGCTTGCCTAGGTTAACCTCGTTTAGTTGGCTTTGACGGATTTACCAACTCCCTTTAAAAGTTTTTGGATTTTTCAATCTTACCCCCCTTAAAAAATACACTATTTAATACAAAATCCCTCAGTAATTGTGGTGGATCGCCATCTGGTTTGCCTTGAAGTACGCGGCGCACCCTCCAGGCTGCAAAACCCGAAGCCCAGGATACATCAGTTAATGCTGTGTAAACCAAGCCGTAGTTTTTGATAAAGTACCTACGCCGGGAATCAAACCAATAGGTAGGCAGCCTCTTGGCGGGCTTTTTGGTGTCAGTGACGCCTGAGCTTTGGCCGACTAAGTGGACAACGCGACTTTCGGGTACGTACCAGCAACTCCAGCCAGCTTTGTTCGCTTGCAGACAAAAGTCCATTTCTTCGCAGTACATGAAATAAGCTTCATCCATCAAGCCAATCTTTTCAAATACTTCGCGACGGACGATCATGCTGGCTCCAGCTACCCAATCAGTTTGACAGGTTTCTTGGGAAATGGGGGGCGCTGCAGCCCAGTTGGCTAATAACTTGGATATAAACCCTGTCCGCCAACCAAAATCGAGTTCCGTCAAGATGTTGTGAAACCGAAAAGCTGACTCCTGGGGCGTGCCGTCGGGGTCTTCCAAGCGGCTGCCGGCGATGCCGGCTTCGGGATGAGTGTCCATGAAATCGACGAGGGCTTTTAAGGCACCGGGGCGAACGATGGTGTCTGGGTTGAGCAGCAGGAAGTAAGGGGGGGGATTGGTGGATTGCAGGCCGGGACGGATCAGGGCGTTGTTGCCGAAGGCAAATCCGCCGTTACGGTCTAGGGGAACGAAGGATGCCCATTCATTCCAGCCTTCTGAGGCGATCGCACTACTAATTTCTTCGACGGAGCGATCGCCTGAAGCATTGTCGCCAACTACAACTCGCATACCGGGCAGCGATTGAACTTCGCTAACTAGAGAGCGCAAGCAGTCAATTGTCAAACTAGAGGTTCGGTAGTTAACAATGACAACCAGCAGTGGATAGGGGTGATTGGACTCGCTGGCCTTGGACATAAGTACCGTTGTTTGTGTAACAACTTTTTAGCTCAAGTTGTACCCATCTGGCAAGCTGGAGCGATCGCCCTCCTGCAGGTATCGCCTACTTTTTTAATTGCTCCAACATAATTGACAAAAGCTGCCACCGCTGCCGGTGCATTTCTTCGTGAGTCAGGCTGCGAGCCTTGTTCAGAGCTGCCATGCCCATATTTTGAAGTAGGTTCAAGTTTTCTCCCGACTCTTTGATCGAGTTTGCTAAAGCAACGGGGTCATTGCAATTAGCGATCGAGCCTGTGATGCCGTTTTCGATGCAGTCGCGGAGTCCGGCTGTGTTGTTTGCCAGTACAGGTACGGCCTGGGAATAAGCATCGTATACGATTCTGGGCTGCTCGTCCGAGATGCTGGGAACCACAACAGCATGATATTGTTGCAGCCGCCCGAAGAATTCTCTGCCGTAAGGAATAGTTCCCAAAAGTTCGATCTGTACCGATTTTTGCATCGCCTTGCTTGCTGCTTGGCAGTTGCTTAACAGTTCGCCTTCACCTAGTATGTCCAGCTTGACGGCAATGTTTTGCTCGTCCAAGATTTTCATTGCTTCTAGCAGAACTAACAGGCCTTTATTTGGATGCAATCTGCCCGCAAATAGAATTTTTAGTTGTTTGGGCGAGGCAGACAGTTTTTCGTGCCATATTTTTGTCGCGTCTGCTTCCGAAATAATATTTTCTTCATCTATCCACGAAGCATTAATTATGTGACTTTCTTTGTGTCGTTTTGTTAATAAACTTTGCTGGTATTCTGCCTGTGTAAAGATTGTCAAGTCGGCGCTGTTGATGCACCAGCGATTCAATGTTTCGTATATGTAAGCTTGAATTTTGGCTTTAATGCTGGCAGGGGTGCCCGGTGGCAGCCGCCACGGTGCGGACTCGACTACGAGCAGGTATGGTTTCTGCTGTATCAGGACTATTGGCGTCACTAACCATGCCATCGGAATCGGCCAGCCTGCTACGCCGCTATGTACGATATCTGAAGATGCGATCGCGCCCCAAAGCTGGGCAACCGTTGCCGGCAGCAGCAATATTGCTTTTGCCAAGCTATCTGCGGAGGGAAGGTCAATAAATTTAGCATCAGCAAATGATGTTTCCGAATCCACCTCTATTGTATTTTCTGGGGGAGTTTCTCGCACGCCCGGAGATGCTAGCGTGAAGTTTTTCAAATACTTGAAGTGTTGGGTTAGGTCTTTAGCCCACATTAAATCGAGATACCTGCTGCCTTTGGGGTCGTAGAAGGATTTGATGTTGATGACGAGCAGGTAGCGCTTGTCTATGGGCATCAAAGTCGGTTCTTTGACCCCATCTTCTGTGATATTTAACAAGTTGGATTCCATAAAATACACTACGATTGAATGCCATATATTATCTATTGTAAGAGACTGTTGGCGAATTCGCAGGGGGTGTTACCCCTCACCTCTGGAACGCAGCATTTTCGTTCGCTAGTGGTAGTTGATAGCTATATGGTCAATTAGACATTTAGTGTAGACCCACTATTTTTAGGGGTGAGGGGTGAAGCCCGTTATTGATTCGCCAACAGTCTCTTGTAATGCCACTTTAGCCAGTTTTTAGTAGGAATTTATACCTTAAACACGCAATCATCTCGCCAAACAATACTGAAGTCAATTTTAAATCTCGCCGCTCTGCATCAAAGTCGGTACTGCCTGTAGGCTTGGCTTGCCGCTCGGTGCAGGAGCGAATGTCGGTAAACTAACCCATTCATGTCATCGGAATAGCCCCCGCCAATCACGCAGGCAACGGGATAGCCGCCAGCCAAACACGCCATCAACACTTGCATTTCCCGGCGAAATAAGCCCGTATCAGTTAAAGCTAATTTTCCCAGTTTGTCACCGTGATGAGGGTCTACTCCAGCATCGTACAAAACTAAATCAGGCTTGACATTTGACAGCAAATCGGGTAAGAATTTATCCAATGTTTGTAAATATTCGTCGTCCTCCATACCCACAGGCAAAGGTACATCTACATCGCCCTTTTGTTTAGTGCCGGGAAAATTGACTTCGCAGTGCATTGAGAAAGTAAAAACGCTGCTGTCATCTTGGAAAATTACGGCGGTTCCGTCTCCTTGGTGGACATCTAAATCGACAATTAAAACTTTGCGAACTAAACCAATTTTTTGCAAAACGCGAGAGGCGATCGCCAAATCATTAAAAATACAAAAACCCGACCCAAAAGCAGGGAAGGCGTGATGAGTTCCGCCCGCAGTATTGCAAGCCAAACCATACTCTAAAGCGAGCTTGGCAGTTAGTACAGTTCCCGCCACCGCAGTGCAAGTGCGATTAGCAAGGGCCCGACTCCAAGGCAGACCAATTCGCCGAGTCGCTTTGTCATCGAGCGTTCCGTTGCAGTAAGCTTGAACATAGGAGTGGTCGTGGACTAATTCAATCCATTCTTGAGGCGGAAGTTCGGGAGCGTGAAATTGCGATTTATCTGCTACCCCGTCCGCGAGCAGCATCTGGTAAAGCATCCGAAACTTTGCCATCGGGAAGCGGTGATCCGGTGGCAGAGGTGCAACGTAATCTTCGTGGTAAATAATTGGTAAGTCCATTAAAATTATTGTATAACGAATGAATCTCCAATTGAACGCCTGCAATCTCAAATTTAAATTCGCTGGAGAACCTGTATATGCAACAACTAAAAACAGTCTGGCAGTCCGGCAGCACCGACCCCGAAAATGCTGACAATCTCGATAATATCAGTCAGTGGTGGGGAAACCTCAACGGCAAAGAAATTAGCTGGGTAGAGCGACTGATTCCGCAAATCGGCGGTCTGAGCGAAATTCACTGGCACCCCCAGCGTTTTGACGAAACATTTGTGATAGTCAATCCTGAAATTCGGGAGGAAACTCTCTATTGGTACATACCCGATTCTCCCGTCCGACGTAACAACACTGTTGACAAATTAGAACTTGACAACTTGCAACAGCAATTGTACATCTATCCTCAGTTGGAATCGGAACTGGTAATTCGCGTAGGAATTCCCGAAGTTAAATATCAAACACTTGAATTGAACAATCCCGAAATCGCCTTGGGGGAAGATAATATGCTACTGCTGTGGGAATCTGACCAAGAACTCGAAATTAAAATTTACTTTAGCAGTGAAAATATTGCTAAACTTAAGGAATTGTTGGCATAGAAAAGACCGAGAAAATAGTTTATATCGTAGCCTTTGGGTGCGAGGTTGATTGCTATATACTCTGAGTCACCTATAAATATCTTAAGACTGAGGGGCGGGTGCGTCAAAACCGAGATTTTTCACAGCCATACTTTGTTGCAGGGACAAGAGTAAAACAACCGGTTTCTTCGCCTCGCGGTACGTCCCGGTGTGTATCTCGGCTAAAATCCTTTGAAGGTGGCAGCAAAATGTCAAGAAACTGGCGTTATCCTCCTGGGACTTTTAATGCAAAAGTCAAGCAAAAAATAGTCCTGGACGCATCAACCTGGTTGTACGAAAATAGTTGGTCGCAGCCCTTAAACACAATTAAGAAACCCGGTTGCTTGGGTCGGCAGTGCCTAAGCGAGGATTGTTTTTCTGCCAACTTAATTGGGACATTAAATAAGGGGGTTTGTTGGGGAAATAAAATGTGGTTAAGTACGGTTAATTTGAGTGGAAAACTTAAGACAAGCCACGAATAAGTTTAAAAAATAGAAGGTGCGTTAGTTGATGGCTAATATCTAAAATTAATCCTCGATTTGCTGAGGTTGAAAAGGTTTTATAAATAATTACGAGCGGAAGGACTCGCTAAATTTATTAAATCATCAATCGGCTACTAGCACTAAAAAAACCACAATGGTCAGACAAAAAATGATATTTGACAAAGAAAATATTCACATTTTAATTATTGACGATCAACCCCACAACCTGCGGTTTATATCAAAGATATTGACGAAAGAAGGGTATAAAGTTCAGCGGGCGATTTCGGGAGAAATGGCGGCTAATGCTAATTTTACAGTTGTCCCAGACTTAATTTTGCTAGATATTGCCATGCCCAAAATGAACGGATACGAAGTCTGTGTCCGACTGAAAGCTAATGAGGAAACGAGTGAGATACCGGTTATTTTCTTGAGCGTTTTTGATGATACTTTTCACAAAGTCAAAGCTTTTGAAGTCGGCGGTGTTGACTACATTACTAAGCCTTTTCAAGTGGAAGAAGTTTTAGTGCGGATCGAAAGTCAATTGACTATACAACAGCTATCAAAACAATTAAAACAGCAGAATGCCCAACTGCAACAAGAGGTAGAATTTCGCAAGCGGACAGAACAATCACTCCGGGAAAGCAAAGCGCGGTTGCAGAAATTGGCTGTCAATATACCGGGAGTTATTTATCAATTTATCAAGAAGCCCGATGGAAGTTTCAAGTTTGAATATATTAGTTATGCGTGTCGGGAGATTTACGAATTAGAGAGTGAGGAAATATTAAAAAATCCCGACTTGTGCTTCGATCAAAATCATCCAGATGACCGAGAATATCTGGTCAAACAAATTGCTACTAGCGCCCAAACTTTAGAACCTTTTGCCTTTGAATGGCGGATTGTTACACCGTCGGGGAAACTCAAATGGCTGCAATCTAATTCTCGACCAGAAATGCGCGATAATGGCGATATTGTTTGGTATGGCGTACTTTTTGATATCAGCGATCGCAAGCACGCAGAAATAGAAATGGCTGGAGCTAAAGCTGCTTTAGAACGGCAAGTTCAGCGAGAATTGCTGATTGCAAAAATAACTCAGGAAATTCGATCGAGCTTGCAGCCCGAACAAATATTTCAAATAGCTGCTACTCAAATCGGTCAGGCATTCTGCGCCAATCGCTGTTTGATTCATACTTACGTTACTACCCCCCAAGTCGATATTCCTATGGCGGCCGAGTATCTCGAACCCGATTGCCCATCTATTCGGAACGTACCTGTTCCAATTTGGGGCAATCCTCACGTCATACAAATGATGATACAAGATATGGCGATCGCCTCCAACAATGTTTATTCAGACCCTCTTTTGCAAGCTGCTCAACCTATTTGCCAGAAGGTTGGGTTAAAATCGATGCTGGCAATTCGCACTTCCTACCAAGGCATGGCAAACGGCGCTATCTGTTTGCACCAGTGCGATCGTTACCGGGAATGGACTCCCGAGGAAATCGACTTATTAGAAGCTGTGGCAGCTCAAGTAGGGCTCGCTATCGCTCAAGCTAAACTGATCGATCGAGAAAAAAACCGAATTCAGCAGCTCGATCGGCAAAATAAACTGCTGCAAGCAGAAATTCGCACCCGCATCTGCGCTGAGCAAGCTCTGCAAGAATCTGAAGCAGAATTGCGGGCTATTTTTGCCGCCATGACTGACACAGTTTTAGTGAGAAATGCAGAAGGGCGCTGCCTCAAAATCGCTCCGACAGCATCAACGAATTTGGTGAAGCCTGCAAGCGAAATGATTAACAAAACGGCACACGAAGTCTTGCCCAAACCTATAGCAGATTTAGTATTAAATGCCATCCAACAAGCTCTAAAAACGAAGCAAACCCTCAATGTTGAATATAGCTTTAAAGTCGGAGAGCGCGACGTTTGCCTCGATGCTAAAGTGTCTCCGCTGACTCCAGATTCAGTGATTATCGTGGCGCGAGATATTAGCGTTCGCAAACAAACAGAATCCGCACTCAGAGAGAGCCAGCACTTTATTCAAACGATCGCCGATTCCAATCCCAACCTATTGTACGTTTACGATGTAATTGAACAGCGGAATGTTTATACCAACCGACAAATTTCGACTATGCTCGGATATACCGCCCAAGAAATACAAGATATGGGTACAGAAATGATGCCAAAATTGCTCAACCCCGATGATTTGCCAGAGTTTTTGGAAAGCGTCAAAAAAGTGGAGCAAGCCCAAGACGGTGATGTCATTGAATGTCAATACCGCATGAAACACAAAAACGGTGAATGGCGGTGGATGCACAGTTGGGATACAGTATTTCTCAGAACAAGCGATGGTAAACCCAAACAAATTCTCGGCACTGCTAATGACATCACAGACCGCAAATTAGCCGAAGAAAAACTGCTAGCATCGCAGCAAAGAATCTCGTTTTTATTGCAGCAAACGCCGATCGCAGTTATCGAGTTAAACCTCAATTTAGAAATTATCACTTGGAATCCCGCAGCCGTTGCTATTTTTGGCTACAGCGAGCAAGAAGCGATTGGTCGAGTCGCCTCCGATTTGATCGTACCTGAAAGCTACCACCCGCAATTATCTGAGATTTTCAATCACGACTTGAATGCCAAATCCAGCGGCACTACCGAAAATCTGACTAAAGACGGCAGAATTATCATCTGCGAGTGGTACAATACTCAGCTAATTGACGATAACGGTACAGCAATCGGCATTGCTTTAATGGCTGTAGATATTACGGAACGCAAGCAAGCAGAAACCGAACTGCAAGAAAGTGCTTTACGACAAAGAGCGATCGCCCGCATCATTGAAAGAATGCGGCAAACTTTAGATATCCGAGAAATTTTTCACGCCACAACCCGAGAATTGCGCCAAACCATGAAGTGCGATCGAGTCGCTATTTACCGTTTCAATCCAGACTGGAGTGGCGAATTTGTAGCGGAATCCCGTGACCAGAAGTGGGTTTCTTTCATCCAAGCACAAGAACTCGATTCTCACCTTACTGAAGGCGCTTTAGACAGCGACCGTTGCGTCGTTAAAGAATTAGATAGCCCCTCACAAGAAGTACGCGATACCTATTTGCAAGAAACCCAAGGCGGAGCCTACAGCCGAGGTAAAACTTACCTTTGTGTCCCAGACATTTACAAGCAAGGATTCGATAGTTGTTACATCAATTTGTTAGAAAGATTTCAAGCTAAATCATACATTATTGTGCCAATTTTCTGGGGGAAAACGCTCTGGGGATTACTAGCCTCCTATCAAAATTCAGCTCCCCGCCAGTGGAGCGAAGCTGAAATCAACGTTGTAGTTGATGTAAGCACTCAGCTAGGAGTAGCATTACAGCAAGCGGAATTGCTCGCTCGCACTCAAAGGCAGTCAATGGAACTGATTAAATCCAAAGAAAACGCCGAAGTTGCCAACCGCGCCAAAAGCCAATTTCTCGCTTCCATGAGCCACGAACTCCGCACGCCTCTCAACGCCATTCTCGGTTTTTCCCAAGTCATGGCCCGCAACATTTCTATCACGGAAGAACAAAAAGAATACATAAAAATTATCAACCGCAGCGGCGAACATTTGCTGGAACTCATCAATGATGTTTTGTCAATGTCCAAAATAGAAGCCGGTCAAATTACCATCAATCCCAGCCGCTTCAATCTCTACAACCTTCTCAACAGTCTCAAAGAAATGCTGCAACTAAAAGCCAACTCAAAAGGTTTGCACTTAATCTTGGAAAATACCGACGATTTGCCGCAGTACATTCAAACAGACGAAGCTAAATTGCGGCAAGTTTTAATTAACCTGCTCGGCAACGCGATTAAATTTACTCAACACGGAACTGTTACTTTGCGCGTCAGCAGCCAAGCTGAAAAAAACGCCACAGAAGAAAACAAATTCCAATTGTATTTTGAAATTGCCGACACCGGACCCGGCATTTCTCCCTCGGAAATTTCCACATTATTCAAGCCATTCGTGCAAACCGAAACAGGTCGGAACTCCATGCAGGGGACTGGTCTCGGATTGCCGATCAGCCAACAGTTTGTTCGGATTATGGGAGGAGATATTGATGTTGAAAGTCAACTCGGTCAAGGCACAACTTTCCGATTTAATATTTCCGTTAACTTAGTAACAGAAAGTGATGAACAAGAAAAACCACCGATTAAACAAGTTATTGCTTTAGAAGCCGGACAAGAAACTTATCGGATATTAATAGTTGAAGATGTAGCGGAAAATCGCCAACTGCTGCTTAAGCTCCTCGTACCGCTGGGATTTGAAGTCCGCGAAGCAACTAACGGTCAAGAAGCAATTGCTTTGCAGTCCACTTGGAAGCCCCACCTGATCTTAATGGATATGTTGATGCCAGTGATGGATGGTTACGAAGCGACAAGACAGATTAAGAAAACTCTAGAAGGTAAAGAAACAATAATTATTGCCTTGACTGCCAGTGCTTTTGACGAGCAGCGGCAAATAATTTTGTCTGCTGGTTGTAACGATTTGATCTGTAAACCGTTTCGGGAAGAGGTACTCTTTGAAAAGATAGCGCATCACCTCAACCTGCGTTATATTTATGAGAAAGAAAACTTATCTACTTCTTTGGCAGCACCCACGCTGCTTAAAAGTTTGACCACCGAGGATTTGAGTGTAATGCCCACAGACTGGGTGGTCGAGTTGCACCGAGCAGCACTTTGTGTTGACGACAACCGCATCCTCGAACTGATCGAGGAAATTCCCGAAACTGAGGCAAATCTCGCTAACGCTTTAACAGATTTAGTCGATAATTTTCGGATAGATATCATTATCGACTTAACTCAATTATATTATGATGAATGACCATCCATTACCAGCCACTCCTAAAGACATTCTGATCGTTGACGATATGCCGGATAACTTGCGACTTCTATCGACTATGCTGACATCTCACGGGTATCATGTCAGGAAGGCTATTAACGGACACTTGGCTCTGCAAGCGGCAAAAATATCTCCTCCCCATATAATTTTACTAGATATTAATATGCCGCAAATGAACGGTTATGAAGTTTGTGAGCAGTTAAAGTTAAGCGAAAAAACTAAAGAGATTCCGGTAATTTTTATTAGTGCGCTAGATGATGTGCTGGAAAAAGTTAAAGCTTTTCAAGTAGGAGGAGTGGATTATATTACTAAACCATTTCAAGTAGAAGAAGTCTTAGCCCGGGTTCAAAACCAGCTTTCCCTTCGTTGGCTGCAATCCAAACTGCAACTGCAAGCTAGGGAACTGCACGATCGCAATTCTAGATTGCAGGAAGAAATCGCAGAACGGCAGCGGGCCCAAGAATCAATCCGGTTTTTGCTGGAAACTACGCGGGCGATCGGCGAAGCTGTAGACTTTCACTCAGCTTTAGAAGTAATTCTGCACCAAGTGGGCGAAACAATCGGATGGGATGTAGGAGAAGCTTGGATTCCCGATGCAGAAGGAACTGTGCTGCAATCTGCCCGGGGCTGGTATGCCAGCAACGCGGGGATGGAGGCGTTCCGCAGGCAAAGCGAACAACTGACATTTGGCATGAATATAGGGCTGCCGGGACGAGTTTGGGCATCCAAGCAACCGGAATGGGTAGAAGATATTTCCCAGGGCTACCCGAATTTTTTACGAAGTCAGATAGCACTAGAACTCGGATTCAAAGCGGGTTTTGGCGTGCCGATTTTGGTAGGCGATGAAGTATTGGCAGTGCTAGTTTTCTTTAAAATTTCGTCTGGTGGGAAAGACGCACGATTTATAGACGTTTTTAATGCCGTCGGCACTCAATTAGGTTCTTTGATTCAGCGCAAACAAGCAGAAGAATTGCTGCGTATTGCCCAAGAAAAATATCACAGCATTGTACAAAATGCTATGGAAGGCATTTTTCAAAGCACGCCTTCAGGAGGCTATCTCAGCGCTAATCCAGCTTTGGCAAAATTGTACGGTTACGACTCGCCAGAAGAACTGATGTCCGAGATTAAAAATATTGCTCAGCAACTGTACGTTGACCCGGAACGCCGCCTCGAATTCGTGGCTGCTATGGATACTGAAAATGCCGTTTCGGGGTTTGAATCTATGGTATGTCGCAAAGACGGGCGCCGGATTTGGGTGTCAGAAAATGTTCGGGCTGTTCGAGATTCAAAAGGTGAGCTGCTCTACTATGAGGGTACTGTTTCTGACATTACAGAACGCAAATTAGCGCAAGAAGCGCTCAAAGTTCAACAAGAACAAAGCGAGAAGTTGCTGTTAAATATTTTACCCAAACCAATCGCAGAACGCTTGAAGGCAGAGCAAAGCACGATCGCCGACAGTTTTGCCCAAGTAAGTGTTTTATTTGCTGATATTGTTGGCTTTACTGAGTTGTCTGCTAGAATGTCTCCCACCGAGTTGGTAAAGCGCTTGAACGTAATTTTTTCCCACTTCGACCAGTTAGCTGAAAAGTACGGTGTGGAGAAAATTAAGACTATTGGCGATGCTTACATGGTAGTCGGGGGGTTGCCTACGCCGACACAGGATCACGCCGAGGCGATCGCCCAAATGGCCCTGGGAATGCAGGCAAAAATAGCAAAGTTGTGCGCCGAGACAGGGGAAAAACTGGCAATTCGCGTCGGCATCAATTCCGGGCCGGTGGTTGCGGGAGTGATAGGTGTGAGCAAGTTTACCTATGATTTATGGGGAGACACGGTGAATGTAGCGGCGAGGATGGAAGCTACGGGTTTTGCCGGCAGAATTCAAGTTACTGATGTTACTTATGAGCTTTTGAAAGATAAGTATTTGTTTGAGAGGCGAGGCGTAATTCCGGTAAAAGGTAAGGGGAATATGATGACTTATTGGTTGCTACAAAAAAAGTAAAAATTGGGCATTGGGCATTGGGCATGGGGCATGGGGCATTGGGCATTGGGCATCGGGGATTACAACAAATAACCAATAACAAATAACCAATAACCAATAACCAATAACCAATAACCAATAATTCATGACTACTGACTACTGACTACTGACTACTGACTACTGACTACTGACTACTGACTACTGACTACTGACTTCTGCTATGATGAAAGTAGTTAACGAAACTTTACATAATAGCCGTGACTGCACAACAATTAGTATCTGCAACGAGTTTTGAAAAGCTAATTTGGACTTGGAAAGGTCACAAAATCCAATATACCGTCCAAGGAACCGGCCGCCCTCTGATCTTGATTCACGGATTTGGGGCTTCGATCGGACATTGGCGGCAAAATATCCCCCCACTAGCGGCCGGCGGCTATCGCGTATTTGCTCTGGACTTGCTGGGATTCGGTGCTTCCGCCAAACCAGCCCTAGATTACACTCTGGAATTGTGGGAAGAATTGCTGACTGATTTCTGGGCGGATATGGTACAAGAACCGGCTGTATTTGTGGGGAATTCGATCGGCGCTTTGCTGAGTTTGATGGTAGTCGCCAACCATCCAGAAATATCAGCCGGCGGTGTCTTAATCAACTGTGCCGGCGGGCTCAACCACCGGCCCGACGAACTAAATTTCCCGCTGCGAGTAGTGATGGGGACTTTTACTAAATTAGTTCGATCGCCCCTGATCGGCCCCTTCGTCTTCAACAACATCCGCCAAAAACACCGCATCCGCAACACCCTGCGTCAAGTCTACGGGAACCGCGAAGCCATCACTGACGAACTCGTAGAACTCCTCCACGCCCCCTCCTGCGAGCCCGGAGCTCAACAAGTGTTTGCATCGATTCTCACAGCCCCTCCAGGCCCTCAACCGTCAGAATTGCTGCCCAAAGTCGATCGTCCGTTATTGGTACTTTGGGGCGCAGACGACCCCTGGACACCCATCGCCGGCAGCCAGATTTATCAACAATTGGCCGCCAACGATAAACCAGTGAAATTTGTTTCCATTCCCAACACAGGCCACTGTCCCCACGACGAGCGGCCGAGTGAAGTCAACGCTCTGATTTTGGACTGGCTGGTGGAAGTGAAGTGAACTACCCAACACCCATCTGAGTACAGATAGGGTGTGGGCTTCCCAATTCAACGGGGATTGCCTCAGCCTTCATGGATTTTTTACGTCCTGATGACCTTGGTCTGACATCCCCTCCAAGGGCAGAAGCGCTAGTTCCTAACGCCAAAACTCGCAAGCCTTCGTTTTTAATATTTATTGCAGCGTTGATGTCTCTATCATGGCGATGCAGACAGTGAGGACAATCTACAAGTCTTACACCCAATGAATCATATCCTTTTTGCAGTATTGGGATGGGTAGTAGAGTCTCGCTACAAAGTTGAGAAGATGGGAAAAACCGCCCTATTTCCTGGTAGGTGTGACCAAATCTCTCGGCTTTGTACTTGAGCATGGTTAGAAAAATTCCCCATCCTTGGTCTGATATTGCTTTTGCCAAGTTGGGATTTTTAACCAGATTCTTAACTGCCAAATCTTCTACACAAATAACTTGGTTTTCGTAGGCTATTTTGCGAGATAGCTTGTGTAAAAAGTCTTGTCTTACTCTAGCTACTTTGCTAGAGACTTTAGAAACTAAAAGTTTAGCCTTGCGACGCTTGTTAGAGGTTTTATCCGTCTTTTGGGCTAATTTCTTTTGTTTGCGTTTTCTATTCCTTTCTAACTTAGCCAATTGCTTCTTAGGTAGGTCGTATTTTGAACCCTCTGAAGTTATAGCAAAGTTTTTCAACCCCAAATCAACACCGATAGCTTCTCTAATTGCGATGGCGGGCGTATCTTCTTGGTTAAAAAGAATAGAAGCATAGTACCTACCATCTGCGTTTCTCGATATTGTTACAGTCGTGAATTTAGCATCAGGAAGGTCTTGGTGAAACACGGTTTTCATTAACCCCAAGTTACCAGGAAACTTGATTACAGAATCCTGTGGCATTAGTTTCACATTTTGGGGATATTGAATCGATTGCTTACCATGTTTAGATTTGAATCTCGGAAATTTAGCGCGTCCCTCAAAAAAGTTTACAAACGCGCTTGAAAGATTGAATGTTACTCGTTGTAAGACCTGACTATAAGCTTGTCCCAACCATTCATATTCCTTTTTCAAACCAGGAAGCAACTTGTCCATCGCAGCTTTAGAAAGACCTTTCCTAGTTTCTTTATACGCGGTAGTAGTGGCATTGAGCATATAATTCCACAACCATCGAGTATTGCCAAAACATTGAGCCAAGTAGGATTCCTGCTCGTCGGTAGGATAAATTCTGATTTTCACTGCTCTGTACATGGCATCGACCTTACCGTGTTTACATATTCATGGTAACATAAATTAAAAATATGTCAACTCACCACAAATATTTGGCTCGTTTCCGACCTGTCCTCGAACGAAAGCTATCGCATTGTCCGAGGACTGTCGTCAACTCACGCGCAATTCATCTCAACACTGACCTGCTGGGTAAAGGTACAGTGTGAGCTTTCTTGCTGTTATAGGTAAAATTTTTCTGGTGAAGGCAAGGGAGAGGGCGATCGACCAAAACCCTTACCTTCCAAAGGTTCTACCTCGATCCACCGCACCTGCACCCAGGCTTGGAAAGACTAAAAAAAAAACTTTGGTAAAAAGTATTGACACAATTTACTGAGTCAGCTATATTGATGGACGTGTGAGGAGCGAACCAGAAGAAGCACCGAGACGAAACACGGCCAGTCGTCGGTGCTTTTTCTGTGGAAAGGCATTTTTAAAGTAGTAGGGACACGGCAATGCCAAGGAGTGTCAACTTAAGGCTGAAACCCTTGGGATATCTCGTTCATAGCTAAGTCTAGATCCCCCTAAATCCCCCTTAAGAAGGGGGGTAGGGGTTGACTTTGAGAGCTTCCTGTCCCCCCCTTCTTAAGGGGGGCTAGGGGGGATCTGGCCTGAATAGTCAAACAGCATTCTGTGACTTGGTTTGAGATTAAGTTGACACTAATGGGCAAAGCCGTGTCCCTATAATTTTGGGAAGATTATTTGTGCTGCAAATATCAGCCGCCCAAAACAAATTGTTCGATCGCAGCCGCCACCCCATCTTCCTCCACATCCGGCGCCACCCAATCAGCAGCAGCCTTCACCCCATCAGGAGCATTGCCCATTGCCACGCCAACGCCCGCGTAGGCAATCATTTCCACATCATTAAAATTGTCGCCGATCGCCATCACATTCGCCGCCTGCAAACCCAAAAGTTCCTCCGCTAAATACTGCACCGCATCTCCCTTATTCGCCAAAGGATGCGTAGCTTCAAAAAAAGTAGCAACGGATCGAGTCAAATAAAGCTCTGCAGGCGTGTAGCGCTCCCGCATACTGCTGAGCAAGCCGTCGAGTACCCCCGGATTCTCGCACAATGCCAAAACTTTCGTCGGTTCCCCCGGAATATCTCGCCGCAAATCTTTAATCACCATTGGTTCAATGCCCGATCGTTCGGCATAAATTCGGGTAGCTGCGGTAATTTCCGGCACGTAAAGTTGGTCGTCAATGTAGAAATGGATCGAAAGCAGCGGTCGCAAATGCGGTTCTTCAAAATAATCTAACAGTTGCAGAGCAGTTTGTTTCGACAGCGGCAAGTGCCGCAGCCGTTTTTGAGTAGCGTGATCTTGAATCCATGCGCCCTGGTAGCAAATCAGTGGCAATGTTGAGCCGATGTCGCGGTGAAAACGCAAAGCTGATCGGTACATCCTGCCCGTAGCGACGGCCACTTTCACTCCCCGCGACGAGGCCGCCAAAATTGCCTGCTTGACTGGTTCTCGGATGTCGTTTGACATACCTGCGATCGTGCCGTCTATATCCACTACCAGCAATTGAATGTCTGCGGTGCCAAAAGCGCGATCGGTCGCATTAGCTGGATTTGAGGCAGTTATATTCTGCATGATTTTTTTAGATTTTAGCTGTAGATTTGCACGCACCCGTTTATTTTGGCACTGCCGGGATAGCAAAGTGCCACTTCTGATTTTTTGAATACTAAAATAATATAGATAACTAAATAAGCGACAAAAAAGTATCTAGGAGGACTCTTTAGGGGAGCATCTCAGTTTTGTAAAAAGCATTTTTTTTATTGTAGTGCGAGCGTCCCCGCTCGCGTATCGTACAATACGCGAGCGGGGACGCTCGCACTGTAAATGCAAAACTGAGATGCTCCCCTCTTTAGGGATGGATTTAGCTAAGCTATATCATAGTAGCCAGTTTACTGCCGTAAAAACCGCACTCGACCGGCAATGTGTATTTTCACTTACTTAATAATACTTGTGGTCAAAAAGAATGCAACTCTCAGCCCGCGCTCCAAACCCTTATATCATCAATCATTCCCAATCTAAAATCTAAAATCTAAAATCTAAAATTGTATAGCCGCATCTTTGAAATTACCCCTAACTATCATGATTTCTATTCCGGGATACCGCATTGACGGAGAACTTTATACAAACCCTCACACAGTTATTTATCGAGGGATGCAGCTTGAGGAACAAAAACCCGTTATCCTCAAAACTCTCACGCCGCCATACCCTAACCCAGCGCAAATATCCCAACTGCTGCACGAATCCGAAATTCTTAAAAATTTGAATTTACCCGGAATAGTCAAGCTTTACAAAATAGAAACATACAATCACTTTCCTGTTTTAGTTTTAGAAGATTTTGGTGGTATTTCCCTAAAAGACTTTCTCAGCAACAACCAGCTAGAGTTACAACAATTTCTGCATATTGGCATCAAACTAGCAGAAACTATTGGGCAACTCCACGAACACCACATCATCCATAAGGATATTAAACCCAGCAATATTATTGTCAATATCGAGACAGGAGATGTCAAGATTGCTGATTTTGCGATCGCCTCCCTGCTACCGGGCGAAAACCCCGCCCCCAGCCATCCCCATTTACTCGAAGGCACTCTCGCCTATATGTCTCCTGAACAAACGGGGCGCATGAATCGGGCGATCGACTACCGCACCGATTTTTATTCTTTAGGCGTCACCTTTTATGAGATGCTTTGTGGCGAATTGCCTTTTCAGGCGATCGATCCTATGGAATTAGTCCACTGCCATATTGCCAAAACGCCAGTTTCTCCTTGGGAAAACAGAAAGCAAAAAGTACAAAGCAGAAGCATCGAAGGCAGAATCAATCAAGTAGGAACCAAGGAGATTCCTCAAGTCGTTTCCGATATCGTCATAAAACTCTTAGCAAAAACAGCCGAAGACAGGTATCAAAGTGCTTTCGGACTTTTGTACGACTTGGAAAATTGTCTCGTTCAACTGCAAACTACAGGCGAAATTTCCCACATAACCCTCGGCGAGCAAGATCGGTCAAGTCACCTGCAAATTTCCCAAAAATTTTACGGGCGAGAAGCAGAAGTTAATATGCTTCTTAGTATCTTCCAGCGGATGAGGCGGGGCAATACAGAAATCGTGCTGATTTCTGGTTCAGCAGGTGTGGGCAAATCGTCGTTAGTATATGAAGTTTACAAGCCGAATCGGCGGGAAAACGGGTATTTTATTGACAGCAAATTTGAGCAATTTAAGCGCGATATTCCCTACGCTTTTTTGCTCCAAGCTTTTCAGGATTTGTTGCGACAAATATTCACCGAAAATGCCGCAAAAATCCATATTTGGAAAGAAAAAATTTTAAAAGCACTCGGCGGCAACTGCCAAGTAATTATTGAAGCTATTCCTGAAGTAGAACTGATTGTCGGGCCGCAGCCCCCCGTCCCAGATTTAGGAGCAAATGAATCTCAAAATCGCTTTAATTTAGTATTTCAAAACTTTATCCGCGTCTTTGCTCAAAAAGAACACCCCCTAGTAATTTTCCTGGACGACTTGCAGTGGGTCGATTCAGCATCTCTCAAGTTAATAGAACTGCTAGCAACTGACCTGGGGACTCAATATTTATTAATAATTGGAGCTTATAGAGAGCAGGAAGTAGATGCAAATCATCCCCTAATGCTGACCGCTGAAGCAATTAAAAAAGCAGGCGGTACTGTGAGGGCGATCGCCCTTTCGCCTTTAGATATAAGCAGCGTCAACCAATTTGTGGCCGATACTTTGAACTGCGCCCCAGAAAAATCCCTAAGTTTAGCAGAATTGCTTTTACGAAAAACCGCTGGAAATCCCTTCTTTTTAACTCAATTAATAAAATTTCTTTACTCAAAAACTTTGATTCAATTTAAACTTTCACCCTCGAATAAGTTGGTCGAGCTAGCTGAACCTAACCTGTCGGGCTTAGCGCAACCAATCTCAGAGCAAATTGTGAAAAAATGCCATCTTACAGGCGAGTGGCAGTGGGATATCGAACAAATACAAGAAATGGGAATAACTGACAATGTTGTAGAATTAATGATAGATAACATTCAGAAACTTTCAAAGAAGACTCAGGAACTGCTTAAATTAGCCGCTTGTATCGGGAACAAATTTGATTTAGAAACTATCTCGACACTCGCCGAAAAACCTCTGGCGTCCGCAGAAACAGACCTCGGAGAGGCACTTCAGTCCGGTCTGATTTTGCTCGTGAATCATGCCTACAAAATTCCGATCGCCCTAGCAGCACGCACCGAAGTAACAGACACAATATCTAGAGACTTTACCGATGAATTTTCCCTACCAGTGGCTGATGTTTCGAGCGCAACTTACAAATTTTTGCATGAGCGAGTGCAGCAAGCAGCTTATGCTTTAATATCCGATTATCAAAAACAAAAAATCCATCTCAAAATAGGCAATTTTTTACTGCATAATTCACCGCCAGAGCAATTAGAAGAGCATATTTTTGATACCGTAAACCAACTAAATTTAGCGAAAGAAATCATCCGCAGCCAATTAGAACAATTTCACTTATCCCAATTAAATTTAATTGCAGGCCGCAAAGCAAAAGCAAGTGCAGCTTACGAACTTGCCCTCAAATATTTAACCGCAGGTATTGAACTGCTTCCCCCCGAAAGTTGGCAAACTGACTACGACTTGACTCTGGCACTCTACGAGTCAGCAGCAGAAGCTGCTTACCTCAATACCGACTTTGAAGCAATGGAAAAATGGGCGAGAATTGTCCTGCAACACGCAAAAAATGAACTAGACAAAATCAAAGTGTTTGAAATCAGAATCATAGCTTGTGCGATGCAAACAAAACTCCAAGAATCGGTAAAAATTGGTCGGGAAGCACTAAAAATGTTAGGAATTAACTTTCCAGAATCGCCGATTCCCCTCCACATTCAGCAAGCACTGGCTAAAACTGCCGCTTATTTAACCGAAATAAAAATAGAAGATTTAATTAACTTGCCGCTGATGACAAATCCGCACAAATTAGCAACTATGCGCGTGCTTTCCAGTATGTTTTCAGCTACATTTATAGTTGAACCTGTGCTGCTGCCGCTGATTGTGTGCGAGCAAGTTAATTTATCTATTAATTACGGGAACTCTACTTTTTCTGCCTTCGGTTATGCTAATTACGGAGCAATTTTAAAAGGAATAGTTAGAGATATTGAATCGGGCGATCGCTTTGGTCAATTAGCTTTAAACTTGAGCGATAGATTAAATGCGTTAGAATTCAAAAGCAAAACGCTTAATTTAGTAGCATTCATTTTGATGAACGGCAAGCATCACGTTAAAGACTCTTTGCCGCTATTAGAGGAGGCCTATCAAAGCGCGCTAGAAAATGGGGATTTAGAATCTGTCGGATATTCAGCCGTAAATATTTGTCAGTCTTTGTATTTCATCGGTCAAGAATTGCCACAACTGGAACGGAGAATGGTAAGTTACAACCATTTGCTGTTTCAACTCAAGCAAGAAACTGTATTGACTTGGAATCACATATATCGGCAAACTATTTTGCAATTGATGGGAAAATTGGAAATTCCACACCTTGTATTAGGTGAAGCATACAGCGAAGAAAAATTGTTGTCGCTGCTGTTGAAAGCTAACGATCGGGTGGGACTACAGCACTTTTATTTGCAAAAATTAATACTAGCCTATTTATTTGGAGATACCGCTACAGCGCTAGAAAATGCAGCGCAAGCCGAAGTATATTTAGACGGAGTAGCAGGCTTTATTAATGTTTCTGAATACCAGTTTTACGATTCTTTAGCCCGCCTAGCAGCCTATCCATCTGCAACAGAGGAGGAACAAGAAGAGCATATTTTTTACGCTGTCAGTAACCGAAAAAAACTGCAACAAAAAGCGCTTTCTGCGCCCATGAATCTTCAGCATAAATGCGACTTACTTACGGCAGAAAAAGCGCGTGTGTTGGGCAATGTTGTGAGAGCAATGGAATATTACGATCGCGCAATTGACGGAGCCCAAGAAAACGGATACATACAAGTACAAGCACTAGCAGCAGAATTGGCAGGAGCATTTTATCTATCCATAGGAAGAGAAAAAAATTCTAAAACTTACTTGACAGAAGCGCGTTATTGCTATCAGCGCTGGGGAGCAGCAGCCAAAGCAGCGCATTTAGAATCGAAATACTCGCACTTGCTAACTTCCGGCTCGATTTCAACTAATATTGAAACTCACAAATCTACCAGCAGCGCTTCCACTACGAACGACGCTGCAGGCGTGCTAGACTTGACTACCGCAGTGAAAGCATCGCAAACCTTAGCGGGCGAAATAGTTCTAGACAAACTGCTGGCCAAAATGATGAAAATCGTTATTGAAAATGCCGGGGGGCAACGAGGGTTTTTAATACTAGAAAAAGAGGGTCAATGGGTGATTGAAGCATCAGGATCTGTAGATGTCGATCGCGTGGCTGTCATGCAATCAATTCCGATAGATTTTGTAGCCGACGATCGAGAAGTAACTTTGCTAGCAGTTGCAGTTGTGAATTACGTCGCCCGCACCCAGGAAAGTATAGTTTTAAACGATGCCAGCCGCGAAGGACAATTTACTCGCACACCCTATATAATGGCGGTTCAACCTAAATCTATTCTTTGCACTCCGTTAATTAATCAAGGTCAACTCACTGGGATTCTATATTTAGAAAACAATCTGACTACCGGCGCTTTTACCCAAGACAGGTTAGAAATATTAAAACTGCTGTCTTCTCAAATTTCTATCTCCATCGAAAATGCCCAACTTTACGCCAACTTGCACCAATTCAATCAGAATCTCGAAAATTTAGTACAGCAGCGTACCTCCGAGCTCTCCCAAACTTTAGCAGACTTAAAATCGGCTCAAAATAAACTGGTAGAATCGGAAAAAATGGCTGCCCTCGGAGGGTTGGTTGCAGGTGTTGCCCACGAAATCAATACTCCCATCGGCATAGGCATCACCGCCGCCTCCCTGCTTGCTGAAAAAGCCACAAAGTTTTTTGAGGTTTACAGTAACGGCCAAATAAAACGTTCCGATTTAGAAAAGTTTCTGGATACCGCCGTGCAAAGCAGTAATATGATCTTATCTAACCTCACGCGGGCGGCCGACTTGATTCACAGTTTTAAAGAAGTAGCTGTGGATCAGTCTAGCGAGTTAAAACGCACGTTTAATGTTAAAAACTATCTAGAGGAAATTTTGACATCCTTAACAGCCAAACTAAAAAGAACTAAGCACAAAATACAGATTAAGTGTGATGAAAATATTGTAGTGGACAGTTACCCCGGCGTAGTGTGTCAAATTGTGACAAATTTGGTGTTGAATTCCCTAATTCACGCCTACGATGGAGAAGACGAAGGCGTTCTGGCTTTTGATTTCAAACTAGAGGGCGATCGGCTAATATTTGAATATGCCGATAACGGCAAAGGAATTGACCCAGAAAATCTCAGTAAAATTTTTGAACCGTTTTTTACCACCAAAAGAGGTCAGGGAGGCACGGGATTGGGACTGCACATTATTTATAACCTTGTTACTCAAAAACTAAAAGGCACAATTAGCTGCACCAGTCAACTAAATAAAGGCACAAGGTTTATGATTGAATTTCCCGCTAAAATGAGCAATTAGTTATTAGACCGCCAACATGGATATAAGTTTTATATAGGAGAACGATATATGTCAGAAGCTAGTAAAAACCTGTTGGCTGCAGGCGATGACGAATTAATCGCGGCGGGTGACGATGAATTAATATTTGCCGAGGAAGACGAGGCGCAACAACAACCGCTAGAAGAAAGTTGGAAAATATTAATTGTCGATGATGAAATAGAAATTCATAATATTACTAAATTAGCATTAAGCGATTTTCAATTTGAAGGTAAAACTATAACATTTATTAGCGCTTACTCAGGAAAAGAAGCTAAAGAAATAATCCAAAATAACTACGACATAGCATTGATTTTACTCGATGTAGTTATGGAAACCGAAGAAGCAGGCTTGGAAGTAGTTAAATACATCCGCGATATTTTAAATAATCAAATTGTGCGAATTATTTTACGAACTGGACAGCCCGGACAAGTACCAGAAGATGTAGTAATTGTCAGCTACGATATCAATGATTACAAAACCAAAACAGAACTTACTAACAAAAAATTATTTACCACAGTTGTCACCGCACTGAGAGCATTTAGATCGCTCAATCAAATCGAATCCAGCAAAAGCGAACTCGAAAAAATAGCCGCCGCATCAGCCCGTTTTGTACCCCGTGAATTTTTGAAATTTCTAAAACGAGAAAGCATCGTTGATGCGAGACTAGGAGACTCTGTACAAGCAGAAATGACGATTATGTTTGCCGACATTCGCTCATTTACAAGTCTGTCCGAAAGTATGTCTCCCCGAGAAAACTTTGAATTTCTTAACTCTTACTTAAGCCGAGTTGGCCCTGTTATCCGCCAGTACAACGGTTTTATAGATAAATACATTGGTGACGGGATTATGGCTTTGTTTCCTAACAGGGCTGAAGATGCTGTGCAAGCAGCAATTGAGATGCAGCAGCAAGTAAAAATTTATAACAGACACAGGCAAAACAGTGGCTATCAACCTATTTCGATAGGGATTGGCTTGCATACGGGTACTTTAATGTTAGGTACGATTGGCGAAGCGGAACGAATGGAAAGTACGGTAATTTCTGATGCCGTTAATTTAGCTTCCCGCGTCGAAGGATTGACAAAGCTTTATGGAGTTGCTATTGTAGCTAGCGTCCAAACCCTTTGCCGAATAGACGATCCTCAACATTACAAGTGCCGATTTCTCGATCGCGTTCAAGTAAAAGGAAAACAAACACCTGTTGCTGTATTTGAAATTTACGATGGCGACTCGGCGACAATGATCGAACTAAAAGCACAAACTCAAACTTATTTTGAACAGGGAATTTTTTTTCACTACCAGCAGCAATTCGCGCAAGCAAGGCAAATGTTTCTGCGCGTTTTGCAAATCAACAAGTATGATAAGGCAGCATCTTTTTATGCAGAACGCTGCGATATGTTGATGAAAAATGCAGTCATTATGACTCTGGAAGGTATTGAAATTTAGCTAATGGGTAATGGGTACTTGGCAATTGTAATTAGTAGTTTTTATTTCTTCACTCTTCCTTCTTCCTCCTCCCTTCTTCCCCATGCGCTTCAAATCCCTTGATGTTTTTCGCGGAATTGCGATCGCCTCGATGATTCTAGTCAACAACCCCGGCAGTTGGAAACAGGTGTATCCGCCGCTAGAGCACGCAGAATGGCACGGCTGCACCCCGACAGACTTAGTATTTCCGTTTTTCTTGTTCATCGTTGGCTGCGCGATGTCTTTCTCGCTATCTAAATATATTCAAAATTCTCCTAAAACTGGAATAGAAACCTCAAAATTTACACAAACAAAGGAAAAATCAGAATCCGCCAAAAACCCTCTTCCTTCTTCCTTCTTGCTTCTTCCTTATTCAAATATTTACTGGCGAATTGCGCGCCGCGCCGCGATTCTATTTCTATTAGGATTGCTGCTAAATACATCTTCGATCGCCCTTGACGTACTTCTCAACAGCGCCCCAGTGGAAAACTTCGGTAAAATCCGCATCATGGGAGTATTGCAGCGCATCGGCTTAGCTTATTTCCTCAGTGCGATCGCCATTCTCAACCTCTCTCCCCGCAATCAAAAACTGCTCGCTGTTGCCGTGCTTTTGGGCTATTGGGGCGCACTAACCGTATTTGCTGTAGGGGGGTACACTGCCGGCGAACTCACGCCAGAAGGAAATTTAGGAGGATATGTCGATCGGCTAATTCTCGGTAGCCAACACCTGTACAAAGGCGGCCCCTTCGATCCAGAAGGATTGTTGAGCACCTTACCAGCAAGCGTTACAGTCCTAATCGGCTACTTTACCGGAGAATGGCTGCGAGTACAGCCAATCAAAACCCGCACCAGTATCAACTTAGCAATCTGGGGATTCCGTTGCGTGGTAATCGGCCACTTGTGGGGATTTTCCTTTCCGATCAACAAACAACTTTGGACGAGTTCCTATGTAGTTTTTACTGCTGGTTGGGCGTTGTTATTGCTAGCATTTTGCTACCAAACAATTGAAGTGCGGGAGTGGAAATGGGGGAGGCCCTTTGAAATCATGGGAGTGAATGCAATTTTCCTGTTTGTTGCTTCCGGTATAGTTGCCAGAATTCTGTTAAAAACTCATATCGGTACTGGTGAAAATGCTCCAACTACCTACACTTGGATTTACGAGAACTGGTTTGTGCCGTGGGCCGGGCCGCTGAATGGTTCCCTAGCATTTGCCGTGACAGCGGTATTATTTTGGTGGTTAATTTTGTATGGAATGTACCGCCGTCGTTGGGCGATTAAAATTTGAATTGTGGGTTGTTAAACAAGCGCGTTTGCTGGTAAGTTGTGAGCAAGTGGCTTGACAATCAAAAGCTGTTTGTAGTATAATTTATATATATTTTTTACGGTTTTTGACGTGGATATTCTAATTGAGTCAACAAGGGAATTTGAGAAAGATATTGCGCTGCTAAATGAAGATGAGAAAGCCGCAGTAATTCAAAAAATTAATTATTGTGCCAGCCTTTTTCCTACTCAAAAATCAAATGTGTATCGCAAGCTGCGTCGTCTCCCGCTATCGTCAGACCTGAATGGTTACGAGTCTTCGCTTTATACGCTACGAATTTCTCAAAAACTAAGAGTGGTTTTGGCGGTTGACGAAGACCCAATTTTTGGGCAAGCTATTTTTACTCTTTTTCGAGCAATTCAACACGACGAACTCGATCGAGCGTATAAGGGTGTAGCAGAGTCTTTGTATCAAGACCTACTTCAGCGCGATCGAGAAACTGCCTAGATATAATCAGCTTAAGTTATGGCGCAAAACCTTATTCTCTGTGATGAATATGGCATTATTTACGAAGCTATGAAAATTTTGCCAGATGACGAGCTAAAGATTAGTTTTCTGGAAGCTTTAGCAGAACTTGAAGACCAGGAATGTCACAGGACGAGACAATTTCCCAAAACGAGACTGCATAAAGTTAAGGGTGTGAAGCAGGCAGTTTATCGTGCTGATATTGATAAAGTCTCAGGCTGGCGCATCCACGTTCAGTACGTCAACGGACAGATTCATCTCAAGGATATTATTGAAGGGCAAAGACACGACAATGTAATTGAGGTGATTAAATCAAAGAAATCCCGCTACCAGTAATCCTAGCAAAGATATAATCTATAAAAATCCAGTGGGGATTTAGCGATGGAAACTAACAGATCGTTCGAGCAAAGTGATACCTGGAGTGAAGAAGATTGTCTTGATGTCACAACCTTTTCTTTGCAATTGGCAGCTACTATCGTTCATAGCGACCCCGAAATTTTAGGGGAAATCCTGTCTTTATCGCGACTCGCGTCCCGATCGAGACTCTACTTGATTATCTCGAAGCTGGTGATTCGGTCGATGAATTTTTAGACCATTTTCCTAGTGTCAGCGGCGATCGAGCGATTTCAGTTCTCCCAATGATACGATCGCCACATAACAACATTTAACGTTTATTGATGTCCGCTGCCTCAACATCGATCGCCTGCAGGATCGGATTTCCGATCGCACCCCCGCCACAACTTCCACAAATTAACGCCCCAACCCCCCCCAGCTTAAGGATTTTGCCGATTTCTCGATCCCACGCCACCGATCGCTAACTATAACTGAGCCCTAGTCGCTAAAATTAAAAAAAGATACGTAATAGGCAGGCAGGCGTCAATGATCCCAACAGTTATAGAACAATCCGGTCGCGGCGAACGCGCCTTTGACATTTACTCGCGACTCCTGCGCGATCGCATCGTCTTCTTGGGCCAACAGGTTGACTCAGACTTGGCTAACCTGATCGTTGCCCAATTGCTATTTTTAGACGCCGAAGACCCGGAGAAAGATATTTACCTCTATATCAACTCCCCAGGGGGTTCGGTAACAGCAGGTATGGGCATTTTTGACACGATGAACCACATCCGCCCCGACATTTGCACTATTTGTCTCGGTTTGGCCGCCAGCATGGGCGCTTTTCTGTTGAGTGCCGGCGCTAAAGGCAAGCGGATGAGTTTGCCTCACTCCCGGATTATGATCCACCAACCTCTAGGCGGAGCTCAAGGACAAGCAACCGATATTGAAATTCAGGCAAAAGAAATTTTGTACCACAAACGCCGCCTGAACGAACATCTTGCCAACCATACCGGTCAGCCGCTTTCCCGCATTGAAGAAGATACCGAACGGGATTTCTTCATGTCCGCTGAAGAAGCAAAGGACTACGGATTAGTCGATCAAGTGATCGATCGCCGTCCTTCCGCCAGCCGCCCGATCGCCGCTGTCGTCTAAATAAAAAGTTAAAAATCAAAAATGAGGAAATATTCTTCATTTTTGATTTTTAATTTTTAACGTTCAAAAGTAGCTCTTTAATGGATAAAGGGG